>NZ_SJYZ01000022.1:0-51042 GCF_004337555.1 Microbacterium sp. PI-1
TGCCCCTCCCCACCCGCACCAAGGCCGCCGTGCTCACCGCGCACGGCGAGCCGCTCACCCTGCAGGACCTGCCTCTCCCCGCCGAGATCGAAGCGGGCGCCGCGCTCGTGCGCATCGCGTGCACCACGCTGTGCGGCACCGACATCGAGATCTGGGAGGGACGGATGACCTTCCCCGGCATGCTCCCGATGGTGCTCGGCCACGAGATGGTCGGCGAGATCGTCGCCACCGGCCCCGACACGAAGGACGCCCTGGGCCACCCCCTCTCCCCCGGAGATCGCATCGGCTGGTCCGAGTCGACCTGCGGCGAGTGCTACGGCTGCGTGGTGCTGCGCGAGCCCGTCGCCTGCTCCCGCCGCGGGTACGGCTTCCTGCAGCGTGCGGACGTGCCTCCGTTCGCCACCGCGGGACTCTCGGAGTACGCCTATGTGACCCCGGGGGCAGCCAAGCTGCTGCTCCCGTCATCCGTCAAGGACACCTGGGCCTCGATGGCCGGATGCGCGGCCAAGACCGTGTTGCGGGCCTTCGAGCGGGCAGGGCGCATCCGCCCCGGCTCGACCGTGGTCGTGCAGGGCGCCGGGGCGCTCGGCATCTTCGCCACGGCCGTCGCGAAGATCTCCGGTGCAGGCCAGGTCATCACGGTGGGCGCTCCCGCCGCCCGGCTCGAACTCGCCGGCCGCTTCGGCGCCGATGCGGTCGTCGACTTCCGCGACGGCCCGGTGGTCGATCAGGTGATGGCGCTCACGGGAGGGCGCGGCGCCGACCACGTGTTCGACTTCGCGGGTGCGCCCAGCGTCGGCCCTGACGCGATCGCGATGGCCGCTCAGCGCGGGACCGTCACGATCGTCGGCTCGACCGGTCCCGCGGGCGACGGCTTCCCGCTCAGCACCATCATGGGCAAGGAGCTCACGGTGGCCGGCTCACTCAACGGCGACATCTCCGACTACTCCCGTGCGATCGACTTCTTCACCGCGTTCGCGGATCGCTACCCCTGGGACGACCTCTTCAGCGCCCCGGTCGGCCTCGCCGACGCCTCCGCGAAGATCGCCCACATGCACGACCTCGATGAGGTCAAAGCCGTCATCGACCCGAGACTGTGAGGACTCCATGACCACTCCCCTCCTGCCCCGACGCGAGATCGGCCGCAGCGGCATCGACGCCTCACTGTTCTCTCTCGGCTCCTGGCACACCTACGACCGGATGGACTTCGACGACGCGGTCGCAATGCTCCGCGAGGCCGTGGACCGCGGTGTGAACCTCTTCGACGTGGGCGTGTACTCCGCGCCAGGAGCGCCACCGGTCTTCACCGACGTGATCTTCTCAGCGATGGTGCGCGCTGCAGGCCTCCGGCGCGACGACTGGCTGCTCTCGTCGAAGCTGTGGCTCGAGGCCTTCGGCGACGACGGCTTCCGCCCCCAGCTCGAGAACGCGCTGATGCGGGTCGGCGTCGAGCACGCAGACCTCGTGATCCTCGGAGACCTGCGGCGCGATGACCTCGACCTGCGTGACCTCGTGCTCGACCTCGCCCGTCTCGCGGAGGCCGGCCTCATCCGTACCTGGGGTGTGAACAACTGGTCGGCATCGAGCATCCAGTCCCTGATCGACATCGCCGCGGCGGAGGGCGTGGCCGGACCGCAGATCGCGCAGTTGAAGTACAGCGTCTCCCGGCGCTCGATCCCCGACGGCGGCCCCTTCGCCCGACTGTGGGAACAGGGGCTCACTCTGCAGGCCTCCGACTGCCTCGAGGGCGGCGTGCTCGCCGGCAAGATCAACGGCGACCGGCAGATCGGCCGCGACCCCGGCGACATCCGGGAGCGGATCATCCACGATGTGCCCGCCTTCACCGAGGTCGCCGCATCCCTCGACGTCTCACCCGCGCAGCTCGGGATCGCGTTCACCCTCACCCATCCGGCTCTCACCACGACGCTGTTCGGCGCCTCGAGCGGGGAACAGCTGCGCGCCAACCTCGACGCCGCAGCCCTGGTCGATCGGGTCGGCGGCGATGAGCTGCGCCGCCTGGTCGAACCGTTCTGGGCCGACCGCGGGGTCGTCGACCCCGAAGGCCCCTGACCCGCCGCTTCGCCCTTCCATCCAAGGAGAACCATGACCGCCACCGCCGCCGGACGCCCGACCGTCACCCCCGTGCCCTTCGACCCCGAGGTGCAGGCCGTGCTCGACGAGATCGCGAAGAACCCACAGCCGGCGCTCACCCGCGACACCCTTCCGCGCGACGGCGTCGACCGGATGTTCCCCGACAACGACGCCGTGATCGCCGGGCGCGACATCGAGTGGGAGGACCGCGCCATCCCCGGTCCCGCCGGAGCACCCGACCTCGAGATCACGGTGTTCCGCCCCGCCGGCGTCCACGGGGAGGTGCTCCCCGGGTTCGTGAACATCCACGGCGGCGGCATGATCGTCGGCCACCGCTCGTGGGAGACCGGCCGCGTGGTCGACATCGTCGACGAACACCGGGTCGTCGCCGTGAACGTCGAGTATCGCCTCGCTCCGGAGAACCCCTACCCCGCGGGCGTCGAGGACTGCTACGCCGCCTTCGTGTGGGTTCATGAGCACGCCGCGGAACTCGGCATCGACCCGGAGCGCCTCATCGTCGGAGGAGGCAGCGCGGGCGGAGGGCTGACAACCGCTGTCGCCCTCATGGCGCGCGATCGACAGGGGCCCGTCATGGCCGGGCAGCTGTTGCTGTGCCCGATGATCGACAACACCAACACCAGCGTCGCGAGCCGCCAGTACGACGGCATCGGCACCTGGCAACGCGAGATGAACCTGCTGGCGTGGTCGTGCGTGCTGGGCGACGACCTCGCCTTCCACTCGGACGCCCCCGCATACGCCGCCCCCAGCCGCGCGACCGATGTGTCGGGGCTCCCGCCCGCCTTCATCGAAGTCGGCGAGGCCGAGGCCTTCCGCGATGAGGACACGGAGTACGCGCTGCGCATCTGGGCCACCGGAGGACAGGCCGAACTGCATGTCTGGGGCGGCGGAGCGCACGGCTTCGACATGTACATGCCGGAGGCTGAGATCTCCCGAGCCGCTCTCGCCGCTCGCGCCTCGTGGTTGCGGCGCATCTGGCGGGCGGACCGATGACCGCGCCGCTGCCGGTCCCGTATGACCCGGAGCTCGTCGCCGGCCTCGACGCTTTCGTCGGGATGGTGGAGATCATCCCGCTGCGTGCCGACACGATCCATGCCAACCGCGACCACTTCGCGACGCTCATCCCTTCCATAGCCGCACAGGCCGCGGGTCGGGAGGTCGTCTGGGAGGACCGTGTCATCCCCGGACCGGCCGGGGCGCCGGACATCGAGATCACGATCGTCCGGCCCGCGCGCGCGGCTTCCGTGCCCGCCCCCGCGGTCCTGTCGATCCACGGCGGCGGGATGGTGCTCGGCACCCGGTTCTTCGGCACCGCCGAGCTCATCGACCTCGCCGAGCAGCACGGCATCGTCGGGGTGGCCGTCGAGTACCGGCTGGCACCCGAGCATCCCGGTCCCGCGCAGGCGGAGGACTGCTACGCCGCGCTGGAGTGGATGGCCGCCCACGCCGACGAGCTCGGCATCGATCCCGACCGCATCATCGCCTCGGGGATGAGCGCCGGCGGGGGCCTGTCGGCTGCCGTCGCGCTGATCGCCCGTGATCGCGGCGGTCCGCACCTGGCCGGCCAGCTGCTCGGCTGTCCGATGCTCGACGACCGCAACGAGACCGCCTCCAGTCGGCAGTACGACGGCTTCGGCGCGTGGGATCGGAACAACAACGACACCGCGTGGGATGCCATCGCCGGGGACGACCGGTTCACCGACCGCGTCTCCCCATACACCGCGCCCGCCCGCGCCACGGACCTCGCCGGTCTCGCACCCGCGTTCATCGAGGTGGGCGCTGCCGAGACGTTCCGCGACGAAGCCGTCGACTACGCCCTGCGCATCTGGGCGACCGGCGGACAAGCGGAGCTGCACGTGTGGGCCGGCGGGTACCACGGCTTCTCCGGGTTCTCGCCCGAGGCCGAGGTCTCGAAGGCCGCCGTCGCCGCGCGGGAGAGCTGGCTGCGCCGCATCCTGCGCCTGGGCGGATGAGCCTGCCCCTTCCCGAGGAGCCGGCTCGCCCGCGCATGAGCACCCTGCGGGCGATGCTGGTGCTCGGGATGCTGGAGGCTTTCGGGCCGTTGTCGATGGACCTCTACCTGCCGCAGTTGCCGCAGCTCGCCGCGTCTCTCGGCACGACGGAGGCTCTGGCGCAGGTGACGATGTCGGCGTGCATGATCGGTCTCGGGCTCGGACAACTCATCGCGGGACCGCTGAGCGATCGACTCGGAAGGCGACTGCCGCTGATGGTCGGAGTCTCGGCCTTCGCGGTGCTGTCGCTGGTGTGCGCCCTCGCGCCGAACATCGAGCTGCTGCTGCTCGCCCGTTTCCTGCAGGGGCTCGCGGGCTCGGCGGGCATCGTGATCTGCCTGGCCATCGCACGAGACCAGTTCGAGGGCGTCGAGCTGTCGCGGATGCTGTCGCTGCTGTTCCTCGTCTCCGGAACCGCACCGATCATCGCGCCGGTCGTCGGTGGGCAACTCGCCCGGGTCATGGATTGGCGGGGTATCTTCGGCGTGCTCAGCGCCGTCGGGGTCGTACTGCTCCTCATCGTCGTGTTCGCCCTGCCCGAGACGCTGCCCGCCTCCGCCCGGCACGGCGGCGGCCTCGTGGTGCTGCGGGATCATGCCCGTGCCGTGATCCGCGACCGCCTGTTCGTCGCGGTGCTGTGCGCGGCGGCGGGAGGCGGCGTCGCGTTCTTCACCTACCTGTCGATGTCATCGTTCGTCCTGCAAGACCAGTTCGGTCTCACCCCGCAGACCTTCAGTCTCGCGTTCGCGGCGGGGGCGCTGGCGAGCATCGTCGGCAGCCAGACCAGCAGGCTCGTCGTGCGGCGGTGGGGACCGTTGCGCGTCTATCTGGGTGGCATCACGGCGACGCTGCTCGCCACGACGACGTTCCTCGTGCTGACGTTGGCCGGCACCGGCGTCTACGGAGTGATCGCTGCGCTGATCGGGTTCATGCTCTGCTCGGGAGTGGGTGGCCCGAACGGTCAGACGCTGGCCCTCGCGCACCACGGCAGCCGCGCGGGCACAGCCTCCGCCCTGCTCGGTATGGCGACCTTCCTGTTCGGGCCCGTCGTGGCGCCGATCGCGGCCGGATTGGGTGGCACGAACGCGGTCACGATGGCCGTCACCATGACTCTCGCAGCGGCCGCCGCCGCGGTCGCGGCCTGGGTGTTCGTGCGGCCGGCCGCAGCGCCTCAGTAACGGTAGTTGTCGAACTCCCAACGGCCAATCTGCACCAGGCTGAGCAGGAGTTGTTGCCAGGTCGCTCCAGTGGCCAGCCCAACCTCGCGACGAAGTCGCCGCATCGCGAGCTCGAGGTCGAAGACTTCCATCACGAGGGTGTGCCGAAGCATCTGCACGCGATCGCGATGAATATCACGTGCGAGCCAGCGCGGCGTGCAGACAAGCACGTCGAAAGACTCTTCCCCGGGTCCGTCCTCCGGTCCGATCAGCAATCGAATCCATTGTCCCTCGTCCAAGGGATCACGCGGCCGGTAGGACTCCACGTCCAGATCTGAACTGTAGAACGATTTGATGACTGCTTTCATTCGTATATGTCCGATTGTCCGATTGATTGCCCGGTCCACAGGAACACCGAAGCGACTCAAAGCCTCTAGGAGAGATTCCCGGATCTTCGCAAGCAGATGGCGAAATGCGAGCGAACCTACACCCGCAACCATGGCAACTACGCCAAGCGCGACGAACAGTATCGCAAACATACTATATGCGCGGCCCTCCAGATGTACACCTATCTCTAGGTGGCTCCAAGCTGGAATTGCGTCAGAACATGATACGAATCTTCACCTTCGCGCCATTCGATGGCGCTGGTTCAGCGTCGCAGCGGATCTTCCTTTATCCACGCCCGCTTCAATCGCTCATGTGTTCCTAGACCATCGGGTGGGATGCGCCGATCCGACCACTTTGCTCCGCTACGAATCCACTCAGCTCGGAAATCTGCGGTCGACTCGAACGTGGAGTCTTCATACCCCCATTCCACATTGCAGCATGGGCAGATATCGAAGCTACCGAAGCGGCCGTCCTCTCCCCAAGGCAACCATTCGCTTGCGTCATAGCCACACACTCTACAATATCGAAAATCAAAACTGGGCATAGAAATACTCCAAGTTTGTTGAATACGAATGGTCATTAAGATGGTAATAAGTCTTCGGGGCGCCGAACTTGTTCATCACGCCGAATACGTTGGTTTCTGGGTTATACCGCACAATGTCACCATTCTGCCGCACGCCAGTCAACGTGCCTGGCGGCGGCGTGCGCAAAAACTTCTGCGCCTGCGCGACGTAATCGAGTGAATTCTTCACGCCGGCAAACTCGGCACCATGCTTGTTAAAATGGCTGAGGGCATTCTGAGACGCGGAACGTTTGGAGCTCGAGCTCCAGATCGGCCTCGAAATGCGACTGGAAGGCGTCTGGGTCGATCCTCGCGGGGCGACCGTTGGGGTCATCTTACGGTAGGTGTAGATCCCCATGGGGGGGGTGGTGTATCCGCGCATATTCGAAGGCATCGCCCGCGAAGTCAGATAGTTGCCGCCTTGTGAACCACCCGCCCAGGGTTCCACCACTTCTCGCCACTCAGGTCGTGGCCGTTGATGGGGTCAGTGGGCCAGGAGTAGTCATTCGCTCCGCCGCCCTCGATCGGGTCGACTTGCAGGAACCTCCCCAGAGCGGGGACATACAACCGCACCCCCATCTCGACCACCAGCGTCGACCCCGCAGACTCCGCCGGCTTCAACGCCCCCCCTGATGCCACAGCGTGTTCCCCGCCACCTGCCCCGTGTCATCCGACGCAGCAGTCCCGATCGCGAACGTCACCGGATCCACGGGCTGACCAAACGGATCCCACCAACAACAACAACAACGCGCTCGTCGGCAGCCGAGGCGAACGTAGCCGCGCCACCAATGACCCGGTAGCGTTCCCGTATGAGTGAGAAGGTCGCGCACGATGAGCGAGCGAAGATCGCATCGCGACGCCGCCAGCGTTGGCTGATCCCGATTCTCATCATCGTGGGCGCGGGGTTCCTAGCTTTCGCCTTCTGGATAGAAGTTCACGATGGCGCACCCGCGCGGCCGCGGGGGCATCAGCCCGTTGAGTTCGTCGCAGCCCTCGGGATCGGCCTCGCGCTGTTCATCAATGGTCTCGTGCTGGCATGGCGCGCCCTCAGAAGCTGGCGCAAGGACGACCGCGACCGGTGAGAGCCGACGTTCGGTAACTCGTTGACTCCTAGCTCAGCGGGAATAGACGATTCCGATTACGACCTGAGCCACGCCAAAGGCTACGATGCCGCCAGCGATGCACATCACCGCTGACATTCTGGGCAACCGTCGTTCAATGTCCATCTCGGAGAGGCCGTCTTGACGGTAGATCTTCCCGAATCGATGACGAACAAACCGTAGCCACCGATTGCAGGAAAGGAAAAGGGTAGCCCGACCAGCGATATCAGTACCCCGCTGAACAGATTTGCGACCGCAAAAGAAGTCATGGCAGTTCACCCTCGGTAGAAAATTCCCACCAAGAAAGCGGCGATGCCGAATACGGTAAACAAACCCCAATCGCGCCAAACCATTTGGCATTCCCGTTTCTTGCAACCTCACGTCACACCTTACCGCCAAAAGCGGAGAGCGCGGCGTCACTGCCGCATAGGAAACAAATAGCGGATGCTGAGGTCTCACCGCGAGCGGCGCCGCATTACGAATTCATAACTCCCTTCGACTTAATGGGATGATCACCCGCGACCGCGGCCCCGCCGCGCCCGATCAGCCCTCGACGCCCGCCGCGCCCCCTCAGTAGCGAGCCGAGAACGCCCCGTCCGACTGGAGCAGCTGACCGGAGATCCAGCGCCCCTCATCCGACACGAGGAACTCCACGACCGCGGCGACATCCGCCGGACGCCCCAGACGCCCCAGAGGGGTCATCGCCCTGAGCGAGGTCCGCGTCTCGTCGTCCATCCAGCCGGTGTCGATCGGTCCCGGGTTCAGCACGTTCGCGGAGATCCCACGAGGACCGAGCTCGCGAGCGGCCGAGATCACGAGCCGGTCGAGTGCGCCCTTCGATGCACCGTAGGGCAGGTTCCCGGTCACGTGGTCGCTGGTGAGTGCCACGATCACTCCCCCGTCGTCGCCGACCTGACGCGCGAAGGCCGCGATCAGCAGCAGACTCGCCCGCGCGTTCACGGCGACGTGCCTGTCGAAACTCTCCGCGGTGGTGTCGAGGATGCCGGACTCGACGTCGTGGGCGTGGCTCAGGATGAGCGCGGTGATGGGTCCGTGCGCGGCGACGACCGCATCCACGAGTGTGCCGGGGCCGTCAGGGGTCGCGAGGTCGGCGAGGTGGTCGGCGTCGTGGAGATCGCTGGTCACGACCGTCCATCCGGCCGCACGCAGACGAGGGACGATGCCGGCGGCGATGCTGTTCGCCCGGGCAGCGCCGGTGATCAGAGCGAGGGGCATCCGGCCACCGTACCGGAACGCACACGCGTCCCGCTGCCTTCAGAACCCCACGCACATGATCACGACGCCCGCTGCCATGGCCCACGATTCCGTCGCCAGCAACCGTGCCGTCCTGCCACGATGCACGGAGGGGAGGAACCACTCCGAGACGACGGTCCACACGACGACCCCGGCTACCCCGACCAGCATCACAACGGAGAGGACGCCGTTCATCCCGTGTCCGCCGTGGCCCGAGACCGCGATCTCCGCGCCCGCACCGGCTGACTCCGCCGCGCGCGTCGAGGCGCTCTGGAACGCGCAGACGGCCATCACGAGCGACCCGAGGGCCCGGTGACAGCACGCGGCGGCCGCCGCGGTTCCCCGAACGCCCATCGTTCCGAGCATCGCCGAGACCAGCAGCATCACCCCGAGCAGGAGTCCCGCGAGCGCGTCGCCAGGTGAGACCGCGAGCGCCAGCATCGCCGCCGCCATGATCAGTGCCGCCTGCCGCCCCTGCCACGGCACCGCACGCCACGCACCGATGCAGGCGACCGCAGCGACGATCGCCGCCACAGCCATCAGCCACGGTGCTGCAGGGAGGAGGAGCTCCATCCGGGAAGTATATTGATCGATCGCTCAATAACGCTAGACCTAGGTCGGATGCGACAAGATGGGCACGTGCCCCGCATCGTCGACCATGATGAGCGCCGCCGGCAGATCGCCGAGGCGCTGCTCGCCGTCGCCGCCCGCGATGGACACGAAAGCGTCTCCTCGCGCGCCGTCGCCAAGGAGCTCGGCGTCGCCACCGGCTCGCTCTGGCACTACTTCGACGGATTCGACGAGGTCGTGCGCGCCGCCGCCGCCGAGGTGACGCGCCGCACCGACGCGCGCATCGCCGCCGCCACAGACGGCCTCCGGGGACTGGACCGGCTGCACGCACTGATGCGCGAGGTCCTTCCGATCGACGACGACACCCGCACGGAAGCGCACGTGGTCGTCGGCTTCTGGGGGCGCCTGGCCGCCCTCGCGCCGACCCCCGACGCGGGTGCCCCGACCCTCGCGACCTGGCAGGACAGCATCCGTCTCGCCCTGGCCGAGGCCGTGGACGACGGAGAGCTGCGTGCCGACACCCCCGCCGACGCCGTGATGGCCTTGCTGCGCTCGATCACGTACGGACAGCAGATCGTCGAGGTCACCGAACCTCAGCCCGCGGCGGCGCATCTCGCCGTCCTGGACAGCATCCTCGCCCCCTGGCGCGCCTGAGCCCCGCGAAAACGGCGCTTGTGGACCTGCGGCGAGCCGTCGTATCATCATCGCAACCCGTTTATTGAGCACCTGCTCGAAAATAGTGAGGTCGATGATGTCCCACCACGCACCGCAGCCCGTCTCCCTCGACAAGATCGCGGCCCCGCACCCGCACGATCCGCTCTCGGGCGAAGAGATCGCCGCCGCCCGAGCCATCCTCGACGCAGCCGGGCTCCTGACCGAGACCACCCGCGTGCCGATGCTGCTGCTCGATGAGCCCACGAAGCAGGAGTTCGCCGCCTGGACCCCCGGCTCCCCCATCGACCGCCGCGTCGACGTGACACTGCTCGACACGGCGACCGGCGTCGCGACCGAAGCCATCGTGTCGATCACCCGCGGCGAGGTCCTGCGCACCGAACGCGTGCCGAATGACGCCCCGCCCTACGGCCAGCCGCAGTACCTGTTCGAGGAGTACGAACGCGCCGAGGCGATCGCGAAGGCCTCCCCCGAGTGGCAGGCGGCCATGACGCGCCGCGGCCTCGCCGACCACATGGACCTCGCGTTCTGCGGACCGCTCGCCCCGGGCTACACCGGTCGTGCCGATGAAGTCGGTCGCCGCGTGATCCGCTCCCTGACGTTCCTCAAGTACGACGAGCAGGACTCCCCGTGGGCGCACCCCGTCGAAGGACTCGTCGTGCACATCGACCTCACCTCGAACAGCGTCATCCGCGTCGAGGACCACGGCGACGTGCCCGTGCCCGCCGGCCACGGCAACTACTACCCCGAGGTGCAGGGCGAGGCGCGCACCTCGCTCAAGCCCATCGAGATCACGCAGCCCGAGGGACCGAGCTTCGCCGTCACCGGCTCGCTCGTCGAGTGGGAGGGCTGGTCGATGCGTGTCGACTTCAACGCCCGCGAAGGCCTCGTGCTGCACGACGTCACCTTCCAGGACCGATCCGTGCTCAGCCGCGCCAGCGTTCCCGAGATGGTGGTCCCCTACGGCGACACCGCCCCCGGCCGCTTCTGGATCAGCTATTTCGATGCCGGCGAATACCTGCTCGGCAAGAACGCCAACCACCTCGAACTCGGCTGCGACTGCCTGGGCGTGATCCGCTACCTCGACGGCTACGTGGCCGACGACCACGGCAACCCGGTGCGCATCCCGAACGTGGTCTGCATGCACGAGGAGGACGACGGGATCCTCTGGAAGCACACCGACCTCGCGGGCCGCGCCGACGTGCGCCGCTCCCGCCGGTTCGTGGTCTCGTACTTCTCCACGATCGGCAACTACGACTACGGCTTCTACTGGTACTTCGGCCTGGACGGCTCGATCGAGGTCGTCGCCAAGGCCACCGGCATCGTGTTCGTGGGCGGCGGCGAGCCCGGCGTCCGGCAGCGCCACGCGACCGAACTCGCCCCCGGCGTCTTCGCGCCCGTGCACCAGCACCTGTTCTGCGCGCGACTCGACGTCGCCATCGACGGCGACCGGAATCGGCTCGTCGAGGTGGACGCACAGCGCGTGCCGATGGGGCCGGACAACCCGTTCGGCAACGCGTTCAGCTGGTCCGAGACCCCGCTCACGACCGAGACCGCCGCGCAGCGCGACGCAGACTCCTCCGTCGCGCGCGTCTGGGAGGTGCAGAGCACGTCCCGCACGAATCACGTCGGGCGGCCGACCGCGTATCACCTCGTCCCCGAGCCCACCGCGCTGCTCATGGCCGATCCGGAGTCCTCGGTCGCCGCGCGCGCCGCGTTCGCCACCAAGCACCTCTGGGCGACACGCTACGAACACGGTCAGATCTGGCCTGCGGGGCGGTATCCCAACGCACACCAGGGCGGCGGCGGACTCCCCGCCTACACGGCAGGCGACCGATCGATCGACGGCGAGGACATGGTGCTGTGGCACACGTTCGGCCTCACGCACTTCCCGCGCACGGAGGACTGGCCGATCATGCCCGTCGACACCGCCGGGTTCCGGTTCAAGCCCAACGGCTTCCTCGACCAGAACCCCGCGATGGATGTGCCCGAATCCTCGCAGGCGCACGCGGTCTCATCCGGCAGCTGCTGCGGCGGAGGCACCTGCACGTGCGAGCACTGACCGCGCGCTCCGGTCGCGAAACCCCACGCTCCGGTCGCGAAACCCCATGCTCCGGTCGCGAAATGGTCGCGAATCCGGGCAATTAGGATGCGAATTCGCGACGGGAACGTTGAGAGGTGCGAATTCGCGACGGGAACGGACGGCGACCGGAGGGAACCGGGAGCGGACGCAGGAGCGAGCGGAGGGAGGGTCAGGCGAGCGCGGCGATGGCGTCGCGGAGAATGCCGTCGGCACCCTCGAGAGCCGAGGCCGCGGACTGCGGCGACGCACCGCTGGCGAGCATCAGCAGGGCGAGCTTGACGGAGCCGTCCGCCCCCTCCAGAGCGGCGGCGGCTTCGTCGATCCCGACGCCGGCGAGCTGCGAGACCGTGCGGATCGACCGCGCACGCAGCTTCTCGTTGGTCGCGAGCAGGTCGACCATCACGCCGCGGTAGGTCTTGCCGAGGTTGATCATCGAGAGCGTCGTGAGCATGTTGACCACGAGCTTCTGCGCGGTCCCGGATTTCAGGCGCGTGGAGCCGGAGATGAACTCGGGCCCGGTGACGACTTCGATCGCGATCTCCGCGACGGCACCGATCTCGGATGCGGCGTTGGACGCGATCGCGACCGTGAGCGCCCCGACACTGCGGGCGTACTCCAGGCCACCGACGACGTAGGGCGTGCGTCCGGAGGCGGAGATGCCCACGACGGTGTCGCTCTCCGACAGGTCGAGCTCGCGCAAAGAGACACCCGCTGCGTCGGCGTCGTCCTCGGCATTCTCGACGGCCGAGCGGATCGCGGTCTCCCCGCCGGCGATCAGGCCGACGACCAGCGAAGGATCCGTGCCGAAAGTGGGCGGGCACTCGCTCGCGTCGAGCACGCCGATGCGCCCCGCGGTCCCGGCTCCGATGTAGATGAGTCGTCCCCCGCGCCGGAACCGCGCGGTGATGCCGTCGACGGCGGCGGCGATCTCCTCGGCGCGCTCGGCGACGGCTTCGGGTACGCGGCGGTCCTCGGCGTTCATCCTCCGCACGAGCTCGGCGGTGCCGAGGAGGTCCAGGTCGCCGCGCTCGGTCGTGGAGGCCTCGGTGTCGAGGTTCTCCAGCACCGAGAGGAGAGCGGCGAGGCGGGGGGCGTCATTCGGCACGGTGCACGAACCTTTCATGGGGGAGATCATCACGACGCGCGAGCAACTGCGCGCCGTCGAGGGCGTCGCCCGCAGCCGGTACGACACGGCGACCGGCGGCGAGGAGGGAGGATCCGAGGGCGGCGCGGAACCAGGAGTGTTCGGCGAGCCCTCCGTGCACCACCACGTCGCAGGTCACGGCTGAGGCGGCGACCGCGGTCGCGGTGAGCAGTCGGACCCCCTCGGTCACGATGCCCGAGGCGACCGGGTCGCCCGCTTCCGCCGTGTCGAGGACGAGAGGTGCCAGGGTGGCGAGATGGCGGGCCAGCGGCGCGCTCCGGGCGAGCCAGCCCTGGATGTCGGAGGCAGCGCCGACCGGATCCGCGAGCGCGGCGGTGAGCGCGGTCGCCGGGCCGAGTCCGTCGTCCGCACGCAGCACGGCGCGAAGCCCCTCGCGGCCGAGCCACGATCCACTGCCGAGATCTCCGAGCTCGGGACCCCAGCCGTCGACGAGTCTGACGCCATCGGCGTCGATCCCGAGTGCCGCGGCACCGGTGCCGGCGATCAGGAGTACACCGGGTGCCCCCTCGAGGGCGCCGGCATGGGCGGTGACGACATCGGAGGCGACGGCGACCCGCGCCGCGGTCGCCGCGGCCAGGCGCCCCGCGAGTTCCCGGGCGGCTTCCGGGGCGAGCCAGCCCCCGGCGGCACCGACCCCGATGCTGTCGAGGACCGGTGCATCGGCGAGCAGCGGGAGGATCGCATCGAGAGCGGCATCGACGCCGCCTGCCGCGGCGAGCCCGGGCGCTCCCGTCCCCGAGCGCTCGATACGCGTAGCGTCGTGGATGACGACTCGGCACCGTGACTTGCCGAGATCGACGGATGCGGTCGACTGCGCGGTCATCGGCTCTCCTCGGACTCGGTCGGGACGTAACGAAAAGAGACTACATGCGACATAGACTCTCTGAAAAGAATTTACCATCCTTGTCGTGAGCCCCGTCACGACATACTGAGAATCCCACACCACCGGAGGACTGATTGAGCATCCAGTCGACGATCGAAGCCGCCGCCTCGACCCTGCCGCCGTCGCTCGCACGCATCGCCGCGGTGGTCCGAGAGAACCCCTCGATCGTCATCGACAAGACCATCAACGAACTGGCGGACGAGTGCCGGACCTCGGTCGCCTCCGTGGTGCGGTTCTGCCGGGCGATCGGATTCAGCGGCTACGCCCCGCTGCGCATGGCGCTGGCGACCGAGCTCGGCAAGGAAGCGGCCCAGTTCTCCGCCCGCGGAGCCTTCGGATCGGAGATATCCGATGAGGACACCCTGCAGGAGGCGGTGTCGAAGCTCGCCGCACTCGAACTGCTGGCCATCGAGGAGACCGTCGCGCAGCTCGACTTCGACGTGCTCGAAGCGGCGATCGACGCGATCGACAGCGCCGACCGCATCCTGCTCTACGGCATCGGGGCGAGCCAGTTCGTGGCCGAAGACCTCGCACACAAGCTTCTGCGCGTCGGACGCAATGCGCACGTGCTCTCGGACTCCCACGAGGCGGTCGCCGCCAGCGTCCTGCAGTCAGCGCCCACCGTGGCGATCGGGTTCTCCCACGCGGGATCGACGATCGAGACCGTCCGCTTCCTCGAGACCGCCCGTGCCAACGGCTCCGCCACGGTGGCGGTGACGTCGGCGAAGGACTCCCCCCTCGCGCGTGCGGCCGACCACGCCCTGTTCACCGAGGTGCGCGAATCGACCTTCCGCGCCGGCGCGATGGTCAGCAGGATCGCACAGCTCGCCCTCGTCGACTGCCTGTTCATCGGTGCGGCGAAGCGACGGTTCACCGAGACCGTCGACGCTCTGCAGCGCACCCGCGAGGCGACGCGCGCGCTCCGCGACTGAGGCCGGACGACCGACCGCTCACGTGGTCGCGCGCGCACCGATCGAGCCTGCGGTGCGCAGGAACACGATGATCCAGCTGAAGATCAGCACGGCCGCGATCAGCTCGACGGCGGTGAGGTTGTAGTAGCCGACCGCGAAGAAGGCGGCGAGCAGGATGATCACGAGCACGTAGGCCCACCCCAGACCCACGAAGACCCGCGGGATCGTGCGGAGGAACCAGGGCAGACCCACCACGATGACCGCGAACACCACGCACATCCCGGTCGCCACGGTGTTGTGCAGCAGGAAGAACTCGTCGACGGGGAAGAGACCGACGCAGGCGAGCAAGATCCCGAGCAGGATCAGGCCTCCCCTCACCATGAACCGCCCGCGGCGATCCACCCGATCCTCCGCGGGCAGACCCGCCGTCGCGTAGCGGGAGATCGTCGTCACCATGATCCCGGCGATGACCAGCGTGGTGTTGAACGCGATCGAGGAGCTGTTGCTGCTCATGCCCAGCGCCGAGAGGTTGTCGCGCCACCAGTGCACATCGCTGGAGGCGAGCATGCTCGCGAACGCCCCCACGACCAGGAACACCGCGAGCACGAGGGAGAGCACCATCGGCGTGAGAGCGACCGCGCTCAGGAACGAGACGTATCCGGTCAGCGCGAACGCCACGGCCACCAGCACGGCACCGGGAAACGCGTAGACCGGGGCGTCCGTGAAGCTCCGCTCGAGGAGCTCGGCGACCCCGAGCCATCCCAGGTACGCGATCGCCGCGTGCGCGAAGGCGATGGCGGCCAGGTCGTACCAGCGCAGCCGATCACCTGGAACGCTGAAGCCGTCGCGCGCAGCCCCGGGATCGACCTCCTCCGGACGGACGGCGAGGCGTCCGAGCGCGAAGGCGATCGCGGCGGCGAGCGCACCCCCGAAGGCGGCGAAGACGCCGATCGAGCCGGAACCGCTGATCGCCAGCTCGTGGCCCCAGAACACCGGCAGCGCCACCAGGAAACCGATCACGAGGAAGGCGCTGCCCACGATCAGGGCCGTGGCCTCGAACACCGCATCGGAGGCGTCCGGCCCGCGGACCTGTCGCAGCACCTGCAGCACACGGTCGGCGAGCGTCTTCATCGGTCGTTCGGTCACGGTCCACATCCTAGAAGTCGCCCACGCGGGCGGAGCCGGTGATATCATCGCGGAACGGATCGTATACAACGTCGTCGTTCCACCATCCCGAGGTGATCAGTCATGAACGGTGCACCCGCCGCCACCGCCGAATCGGTTTCCACGCTCGTCGCGCGCAACATCAGCGACTTCCGCGCGGCCGTCTCCGAGTCGTTCGTCCCGTTGCAGGTCACGACCGAGGGCCCCGACCACTTCCGCGGGGTGATCCGCGGTGCCTCCGTGGACGAGGTGCACGTGAGCGACGTGCGCGCGACCTCGCACATCGTCGAGCGCACCCCCGAGCTCATCGCCCGTGGTGACCGCTCGTACTTCAAGGTCAGCCTGATGCTCGCCGGCACCGGTCTGCTGATCCAAGACGACCGCGAGGCCGTGCTGCAGGCCGGTGACCTCGCCGTGTACGACACGGACCGCCCGTACTCCCTGGTGTTCGACGAGGACTTCCGCACCATGGTCGTGATGTTCCCGAAGCATCTCATCAGCCTCCCCGCGGACATGGTCGGGCAGCTCACCGCGGTGCGGATCTCCGGCCACGAAGGCCTCGGCGGCATGGTCGTGCCGTATCTCACGCAGCTCGCCGGCAACCTGGACCAGCTCGCCGGCACCACCGGCGCACGCCTCGCGCACAGCGGGCTCGACCTCGTGACCACCGTCTTCACCCGCGAACTCGGACTCGACCAGGTGTCGGCCGACCCGCACCGCGCTCTCGTCCAGCGCATCCGCGCCCACATCGACCGCAACCTGGCCTCGACGGACCTCGGCCCCGCATCGATCGCCGCCGCGCACTTCATCTCCACACGCCACCTGCATGGGCTCTTCCAGGAGCAGGGAGTCACCGTCTCGACCTGGATCCGCACGCGCCGCCTCGAACAGTGCCGCCGGGACCTGCTCGACCCGATGCTCGCCGACCGTCCGGTCGCAGCGATCGCCGCCCGGTGGGGCTTCGTCGACGCCGCGCACTTCAGCCGGGCGTTCAAGTCGACCTTCGGGGTCTCCCCCAGCGAATACCGCGCCGGACACTGACGCCCGGTCCCGCTGCGGGATCGATGACGCTCCTCGGCGAACGCCGTGGCGCACGTTTCCGATCCCGCACCGCGCTTGCCCCGGAGGGCACGCCGGTTGACTCTCGGCGCGCGATGGCGGCTGCGACCTTGAGGGGATGACGGGCGCGGACACAGCATGAGGCAAGCGCACCGCGATGAGGCGGTGCCCGGGGCGATGCGGCCCCGCCGCGTGCGACGTCAGGACCCCGATGACCGACATCTCCGCCGACCCCGCCCTCGACCAGTGGCGCACCTATGACGAGTTCGCCGCGGGAATCGACACGTTCCGGCTGCCGAACACGACGCTCACCGGAACCGACCTCGCCCTCACGCTCGACGACGGATCGGCGCTGACCCTGCGGTTCGCCGACGACATCGTCACCTGGAACGGCCTCGAGGCATCCGGAGCCGACCCGTACGATGCCGTGCGGGTGCGGGAGGACGTGGTGTTCGTCAACGTCCCGCTGCAGAGCCGCCCCCGTGAAGCGATCACCGTCGTGTTCTCGACCGGCACGAACCGGGCCACCGTCATCCGCTCCCGGATCGCCGCCGAAGCCGTCGAGGGGATGCCTCAGGTCGGCCAGGATTTCTGGGCGGCGACGATCGACGGAGCTCCCGTGAGCGGGGAGGCCCCCGGCCCGAGCCGCGACCTCATCGGCAAGCGCAACCTCTACCGCTACAGCCCGCACCACCTGTACGAGCACGTGTACATCTCCAGCCAGCGCTACGCCTGGCAGTGCGTGGAGGGCGTGCAGCGGGGCCACGGAGACATGGACCTGTCGACCGTGTGGAAGTTCGCCGACGGCCTGTACCTGTTCTGCTTCCGCGAGTTCCGCATCGCCGTGGCCAGCGTGTGGTTGCACGACCTCGGCTATCAGCTCATGACCACCGGGGTCTTCCTCGGACTCAACGGGGACGGCGACGCCGAGCACTCCCGCGGCGGCGGCCACATCTATCCGCTGGGCTCCGTCGTCTACCCCGACGCACAGCCCGTCTGACCCTCCGGCATCCGAGGAGACCCCATGAGCAACGCAGACCTGATCCGAGAGCACTACGCCGCCAACGACCGCGGTGACCTCGACGGGATGCTGGCCCCGTTCGCCGCCGACATCCAGTGGACGGAGGCCGCCGGCTTCCCGTACGCCGGCACCTACATCGGCCCCGACGCCGTGGCCCGGAACGTGTTCGGCCGCATCCAGGAGGAGTGGGACGACTACACCGTCGCGATCGACGAGGTCGTCGACGGCGGCGATGTCGTCGTGGGCATCGGCACCTACTCCGGCACATACAGGCAGACCGGGCGGTTCTTCGCCGCACGTGTCGCACACGTGTGGCGGGTCTCCGGCGGCCAGGTCGTCGCCTTCGAGCAGTTCACCGACACGGAACTCGTCAACCGCGCGCTGCGCACCTGAACACCGCACCATCCCCGCACCGCACCACCTGACA
Organism: Microbacterium sp. PI-1; assembly: GCF_004337555.1. Taxonomy (NCBI): domain Bacteria; kingdom Bacillati; phylum Actinomycetota; class Actinomycetes; order Micrococcales; family Microbacteriaceae; genus Microbacterium; species Microbacterium sp. PI-1. The sequence continues at coordinate 18,537 of NZ_SJYZ01000022.1, forward strand.
CAGCACCACCTGAACACGAGAGGCAGGAAGCACATGAACACTCGAGCATCCGGCACCGCGGCGCTCCTCGCCGTGGCCGCCCTCACCCTCGCCGGCTGCGCCGGTGGAGACGGCGGCGCCAGCGGAGGCGGGGGCGACCCGATCGTCGTCGGCTCCGTCAACACCATCAGCGGCCCGGCGACCTTCCCGGAGGCCTCTCAGGCTGCTGCGGCCGTGTTCGACGCGTTCAACGACGCGGGCGGGCTCGACGGACGCACGATCGACTACAAGATGCTGGACGACAAGGGCGACCCGGCCACGGCCACGGCCTCCGCCCGGGAACTGGTCGGCAGTGACGGCGCGGTCGCGCTCGTCGGCTCCGCCAGCCTGATCGAGTGCGAGATCAACGCCAAGTACTACGAGCAGGAGGGCATCCTCTCGATGCCCGGCATCGGGGTGGACACGGGCTGCTTCGCCAGTGACAACATCTCTCCGGCGAACGTCGGACCGTTCAACGACATGACCCTCACGCTGCAGTACGGCTCCGAGGTGCTCGGCATGGACGACATCTGCATCCTGCTCGAGATCGCCGGCTCGACTCGTCCGACCTACCAGGCCGCGATCGACAAGTGGACCGAGATCACCGGCAAGGAGCCGAAGTACGTCGACGACACCGTCCCGTACGGCGCTTCCGACTACACGCCCTACATCGTCAAGGCGCGGGACCAGGGCTGCAAGGCGCTGGCGATCAACCCGGTGGAGCCCGACGCGATCGGCCAGGTCAAGGCCGCGAACGCCCAGGGCTGGGATGACGTGACCTGGCTGTACCTCACCAGCGTCTACAGCGAGAACTTCGCCGACGCGATCGACAACGCGGGCGCCGGCATCTACGTCCCGGCCGAGTTCTACCCGTTCACCGACGACGACGAGATCAACGCCGACTGGCGCGAGCTGATGGAGGCCAACGACATCCCGCTCACCTCGTTCAGTCAGGGCGGCTACCTCGCCGCGAAGTACTTCATCGAGGTGCTCGAGGGCATGGACGGCGACATCACCCGCGAGACCGTCTCCGAGGCCCTGAAGAGCATGGAGCCGATCGAGAACCCGATGGTCGGGACGCCTTACGCGTTCGGCACGCAGAACACCGCGGGCTGGCCCATCGTCCTCGAGTCCGGCACCAACGCCTGGGAGAAGGTCGCCGACGACTGGCTCCGCATCGGCGAGTAGCCACCCCTCGCCTGCCGCCGGGCGCATTCCCGGCGGCAGGCCCCCTCCCCTCGGAACAGAAAGGACGCCTCATGCTGCAAGGCGCCATCGCCGGTCTCGCCGCCGGCGGCCTCTACGCCGTCCTCGGCGTGTGCCTGACGTTGATGTCACGCCTGGTGCGGGTGGTGAACTTCGCTCAAGCCGCGACCGGGATGTTCGGTGCCTTCACGGCGGTGTGGTTCGTGCGCGAGCTCGGTCTGCCGATCTGGCTGGGATCCGTCCTCGGTGTCCTGGTCGCCGGGCTCCTCGCCGCGGCGATCGGCTTCATCGCCGCCACCTGGCTCTCCGAGGCGTCGACCACCACGCGCTCGGCGATGACCGTGAGCCCGCTCCTCCTGCTCATCTCGATGTCGTTCATCCTGTTCGGCAACAAGCCGCAGCCGTTCACGCCGATCATCGCGGGCCCGGCCTTCTCGTTCGGCGGCGTCGTGATCAGCCAGGTCACGGTCGCGACCGTGGCGATGGCGATCGTCACGGCCATCGTCGTCCACCTCGTCCTGCGCCGCACGAGGGTCGGCACCCAGCTGCGGGCGCTCTCGGAACGCCCGACCACCGCCGAGCTCCTCGGCATCCGCTCACGCCCGTTGTCGATCGCGGTCTGGTTCGTCACGGGCGTCATCAGCGCGATCGCGATCATCATCGTCGCCCCCTCGCAGTCCAACGACGCGACCAGCCTGTCGATGCTCATCGTCCCCGCCGCGGCGGCCGCCCTGCTCGGCGGCTTCCGCCGACTCGACCTCGCCGTCGTCGGCGGCATCGTCCTGGGCGTCTTGGGCGGCCTCGTCGCCCAGATCGACGAAGTGGCGCTGGTGCGCAACTTCCTCCCGTTCCTGTTCATCGTCGTCCTGTTGCTCTGGACGCAGCGCAAGGAGGTGTGGGATGCCGCTCGCTGACCGTCCCTGGTTCCGGACCACCTGGCCGTTCGCGGTCGCCCTCGCCGGCATCGGCGTGGGCGCGATCCTCAGCGCCGCCCTGCCGGGGTACTTCGTCTTCCTCGCGATCAGTGCCGTCACCGCCGCGATCGCCATCCTCGGCCTCGGCATCGTCACCGGCTCGGCCGGGATGATCGCGCTCTGCCAGCTCACCTTCGCCGCCGTCGGCGCCTGGATCGTCTCGTTGCTGAACGTCATGCAGGCCCCGGGCGGGTTCATCGTCTGGCTCATCCTCGGGGGGATCGCGGCGGGCCTGGTCGGCATCCTCGTCGGCCTCCCGGCACTGCGGTTGCGCGGCGTGAACCTCGCCGTCGTCACCCTGGGCTTCGCGGCGGCGGCCGGCGTGACCCTCGTGCAGATCCAGTTCCCCGGCTCGGCCGACGGGATCGCGGTCGAACGCCCCGAGATGTTCTCCAACGACCGGCAGTTCTTCTTCCTCTCGATCATCGTCCTCGCCGTCTGCGCGCTCGGCGCCTTCTTCCTTCAGCGGGGCCGCTGGGGGTCGAGCTGGAAGGCCGTCGCATTCTCCGAGCGCGGTACGGCCGCAGCGGGGCAGAGCGTGCGGACCGCGAAGCTCACCGCCTTCGCGGTCTCGGCCGCGCTCGGCGGCATCTCGGGCGGGCTGCTCGCCGGCCAGGTGCAGCTTCCGTTCGCGTCGAGCTTCACCCCGTTGCAGTCGCTCGCGCTCTACGTGCTCGCGATCATGTCCGGCGCCCATCTGATCGACATGGCGATCTTCGGCGGGATCCTCTGGGTGCTGGTCCCCGAGCTCCTCAAGCGCTGGGGCGTCCCCCAGGACTGGGCCTTCGTCGTCTTCGGCGTGCTCGGCGTGCAGGCGCTCACCAGCGGCACGAACCTCGGACAGGGCATCCGCAACCTGATCTGGCGTCGCGCGGACCGCAAGACGGCCGCAGCCGCACTGTCGGCGCTTCCTCCGGATGCCGGTCCGGACGCCACGGAGATCACCACCACGACCACGGCGACCGTCGACGAAGCGATGCTCGACGGCGCACCCGTGCTGACCGTCGAGGGCCTGACCGTGCAGTTCGGTGCCCTCAAAGCTCTGGACGACGTGTCCTTCCAGGTTCCGCCCGCGTCGATCATGGGACTCATCGGTCCGAACGGTGCGGGGAAGTCGACCTTCGTCGATGCGATCAGCGGTTTCCTCCCGAAGCACGGCGGACGCGTTCTGCTCGGGGACCGCGACCTCGCCGGCCTGTCCCCCACCCGACGCGCCCGCCTGGGTCTGCGCCGGACGTTCCAGCAGGACCGGGTGCCGCCCTCCCTCACGGTCGGCGCGTACGTGAGGTTCGTGGCCCGGCGCCGACTCGCGGCCGCCGACATCGACGAGGTGCTCGAGTTCTTCGGCTGCCCGCCCGCGCGGGCTCGGCTGTCGAGCGTCGACGTCGGCACTCGGAGGCTCGTGGAGGTCGCCGCGAACGTGGTCTCCCGCCCCCGGCTGCTGATCCTCGACGAGCCGGCTGCCGGCCTGTCCCACGAAGAGCATCTGGCGCTCGCGGCGCGGTTGCGGGAACTGCCGGCGCGTTACGGTGTGGCGCTGATCATCATCGAGCACGATCTCGATCTCGTCCGCTCCGTCTGCCCCACCCTCACGGTGCTCGACTTCGGCCGCGTGCTGGCGAGCGGACCGCAGGCCGAGGTCCTCGCGAACCCCGACGTCGTCAAGGCGTACATGGGAGAGACGGAGCTGCTGAAATGAGCGAACTCGTCCTGGACTCCGTGACCGTCCGCCGCGGCGCCGGGCCGGTGATCTCCGACGTCTCGTTGCGGGTCGCCGGCGGCGAGGTGCTGGCCCTCGTGGGTCCGAACGGCGCGGGCAAGACCAGCCTGATCGAGTCGGTGTCGGGCGTCACCGCCCACTCGGCAGGCACGATGACCCTCGACGGCGAACCGATCGACAAGCTGTCGCGCGTCACGCGAGCCCGCCGTGGGATCGTCCACATCGAGCAGGGGCGCGCCGTGTTCCCCTCGCTGACCGTGCGCGAGAACATCTCCCTCACCGCACGGACCGCCGGTGAACTCGACGCCGCGCTCACGCCGTTCCCCGAACTCCAGAAGCGCATCGATGCGCCGACCGCCCTGCTCTCCGGGGGCGAGCAGCAGATGGTGGTGCTCGCGCGCGCCTTCGCCGCGAAGCCGCGCATCCTGTTGATCGACGAGATGTCCCTCGGCCTCGCGCCCGTGGTGTTCATGCGGCTGATGCCGATCGTGAAGTCGATCGCGGACTCCGGGGTGGGCGTGCTGCTGGTCGAGCAGTTCACCCAGCTCGCGCTCGGCCTCGCGCAGGAAGCGGTGGTCGTCGCCGGCGGCCGGGTCTCGTTCCAGGGGACCTCCGAGGCCCTGCAGGCGGATCCGGAGCTGCTGCACCGCGCCTACCTCGGCGGCTGACCCGGCACTCGCGGAGCCTTCGGGCGTTAGCCTGAAGAGGTGACCCAGACGATCTCCGCCCGCGCCGCCCTCCTCGACATGGACGGCACCCTCGTCGACTCGACCGCGGTGGTGGAACGGCTGTGGCTCGCGTGGGCCGAGCCGCACGGGATCGCGCCGGAGACCGTGCTCAGCGTGGTCCACGGCCGACAGGGTCACCAGAGCATGGCGATCCTGCTGCCGGAGCGCGACCACGAGATCAACCTCCGCGAGAACGACGTGATGCTCGCCACCGAGGCCGACGACGTCGACGGCGTGATCCGGATCGCCGGCGCCGACGCCCTGCTCGAGGCCCTGCGCCCCCACCCGCACGCGATCGTCACCTCCGCGAACGTGGCCCTCATGACCGCGCGCATGGGAGAGGCCGGACTCACGATCCCCGAGCTCACCGTGACCGCCGAGAACGTCACGGCGTCGAAGCCGGATCCCGAGGGCTTCCTCCGCGCGGCGGAGCTGCTGGGAGTCGATCCCGCCGACTGCGTGGTTTTCGAAGACTCCGGCGCCGGGATCCAGGCCGGTCTCGCCGCAGGCATGCGGGTGATCGGGGTGGGCCGCCACGCGGCCGCCCACGAGCCCACCTACCGCGTGGACGACCTCACCGCGGTGCGCATCGTCCCGACCGCCCAGGGCTTCGACCTCACCATCGGCTGACCTCGCGCCGGGTCACATCCCGGCATGGTCGAACGCGATCGTGGGCACATCGACCACGTGCGACCCCCCGTCGGCGACGATCACCGCACCGGTGATGTACGACGACTCGCCCGAGCCGAGGAACCGCACGACCGACGCGATCTCCGCGGGGCGCGCCGGTCGGCGCAGCGGAACGTCGGCGGTGACCTTGGCGTAGGCCTCCTCCCGGGAGTCGAGCCCGGCGTGCGAGGCGAACTCGTCCATCTCCTCGTCGGCCATCGGCGTCTGCACCCAGCCGGGGCATATCGCGTTCACACGCACACCGTGGCGACCGTAGTCCCGCGCGAGCGTGCGGGTGAGGCCGACCAGGGCGTGCTTGCCGACGGTGTACCCGGCCACCGACGGCCCGGCGAACAACCCGGCGAGCGACGAGACGATCACGATCTGCCCCTTCGCCTCGATCAGAGCGGGAAGCGCCTCCCTCGCCATCGTGAAAGCCGTCGTGAGGTTGGCGCGGATCGCCGCGTCCCAGCTCTCGTCGTCGGTCTCCCCCACCGGAGAGAAGCCATGACCACCGGCGTTCGCGACCAGCACGTCGATGCGGCCGAACCGCGCCAGCACCTCGGCCACGGCGGACTTCGCCGAAGCGGTGTCCGCCGCATCGGCGATGATCGGCAGAGCACCGACCGCGCGCTCCACCTCGTGCAGCGGCTCCGGGCGACGCCCGACGACCACGACGTGCGCCCCCTCGGCCGCGTACCGTTCGGCGATGGCGGCGCCGATGCCCGTGCCGCCCCCGGTGATGACGACGACGCGTCCGGAGACGGTCGATCCGACCACGAGTCCCATGTGTGCTCCTGTGTGTTGGCGCGCGTGCGCGGTGGGTGCCCGATGCGGTCGCGTCAGGCGGGGAATCCGGATCGGGCGGTGTACCCGAAGTCACTGAGGATGCTGGTGCCGTTGATGGCCCCGGCCCGGGGCGATACGAGGTAGGTCACGTGCGCGGCGACCTCCGCCGCGCTCTGCACCGGGAAGTCCGGCTCGTCGAACGCGTCGGCCCCGAGGTCGCCCCGGCTCATCGGGGTGTCGACGATCGACGGCGCGACCGCGTTTACGCGGATGCCCGTGTCGGCGAGGTCGACCGAGAGGGCACGCCCGAACTGGAGCAGGGCCGCCTTCGACGTGCAGTAGGGCACCATGCCGGGTGAGGCGACGAACGCCGAATCGCTCGCGAGCAGCACGACCGCGGCGGCCTCCGCCTCGCGCAACGCGGGCAGCGCGTGCTTGAGAACCAGGAACGCCCCGGTCACGTTGACCGCGAGCACCCGGTTCCAGGCGTCGAGAGCGGTGTCTTCGAGAGACGAGCCCACCGGACCGGACACCCCGGCGCAGCAGACGACGGCGTCGAGTCGGCCCAGCGCGGCGACGCCGGTGCGCACCGCGAGTTCGACCTGCACCTCATCGGTGACATCCGCGACGAGGAGCACGGCATCCCGGCAGGCGTCCGCCACGTCCTGAAGCGCGGCTTCATCGCGGTCCAGGAGGGCGACCCTGACCCCTTCGGCGGCGAGCGCGAGCGCGGTCGCGCGGCCGATACCGCCGGCCGCCCCGGTGATGAGGGCGGTCGTCCCGTGCAGCTGCAGATCCATGTCGTCCTTCGTGCGCCGTCCGGCACCCGGTGGTTCAGGGGGAGGACGGCGATGTCGTCTCGGTCATCCTGCTCTCCCTCTCCGGCCGTGCGAACCTCCGTCCGCGGGCTGTGCACGGTAACACCACCGTCTTTCGCTCAGGGTCAAGCGCAGGGGCGACGGCGCGAGCAGACTCGCTCTATCGATGATTCCCCTCGTCGTCGATGCCGTGTCCGCACGGCCGTCACCCAGCAAAGGAGCCGACGTGGCAGAACCGACATCTGCGTCCACGACGACGCAGAACCACACCTCCCTCCGTCCGGGCGCCCTCGGCGTCGCCGGCATCGTCTTCCTCGTCCTCGCCGCGGTCGCGCCCCTGACGGGCATCGTCGTCGTCGCTTCCCTGGCCATCGCCCTCGGCAACGGCGGCGGCACGCCGATGTCCTTCTTCCTCGTCGCGGCCATCCTGCTGCTCTTCGCAATCGGCTACGCCCAGATGTCGAAGCAGCTGGTCAACGCCGGGGGCTTCTACGCCTTCGTGGTGAAGGGCCTCGGGCGCACGGGAGGGCTGATCGCCGGGCTGATCGCGACGCTCGGGTACAACTTCTTCGTCGTCGGCACGATCGGCACGAGCGGCTTCTTCATGCAGACGATCATCCGCGACCTCACCGGGCTCGACGTCAACTGGCTGGTCTGGGGCCTCCTCTCGATCGTGGTGTGCTTCGTGCTCGCTCGGATCGGTGTCGACTTCAGCTCCAAGGTGCTGGGCGTGTGCCTCGTGCTGGAGGTGCTGATGCTGGTCGTGTTCGACATCTCGGTGCTCGTGCAGACCGGCTACGACGTGGCGGCGTTCAGCCCCGAAGCCGTGTTCTCCGGGTCGCTGCCGATCGGCCTGCTGCTCGCGGCCACCGGCTTCCTCGGGTTCGAGGCGACGGCGCTGTTCAGCGAAGAGGCGAAGCAGCCGCTGCGCACGATCCCGCGGGCCACCTACACCTCGATCATCGCGATCGGCGTCATCCTCGGTGTCACCACGTGGGCCGTGGTGAGTGCGACCGGCGTCGCGCAGGCGCAAGCGACCGCTCTCGAGCATCTCCCCACCGGCGACCTGATCTTCTCGCTCTCGCAGCAGTATCTCGGCGGTCCGCTCACGACCGTGATGATGGTCCTGCTGCTGGTGAGCCTGTTCGCGGCGATGCTCGCCTTCCACAACTCCGCGACCCGATACCTGTACTCCCTCGGGCGCGCGAAGATCCTGCCGCAGGCGCTGGCCCGCACCCGCGCGAACGGCGCCCCGCAACTCGCCGGTATCGTGCAGGCCTCGTTCGCCGGCATCGTCGCGATCATCTTCGCGATCGCCGGAGCCGACCCGATCCTCACCCTCGTGCCCGCCATGCTGGGCTTCGGCACCCTGAGCGTGCTCATCCTGCAGGGCCTCGCGGCGATCTCGATCGTCGTGTACTTCCGCCGCCGCCGTGACCCGCGCTGGTGGAGCACCTTCATCGCCCCCGGCATCGGATTCCTCGGTATCGCCGCGATCTCGATCCTCGCCGTCGTGAACTTCAACATCGTGGCGGGCTCCGAGGAACTGGCCATCCGGCTGATGCCGCTGCTGCTGGTGGTCGCCCTGATCGGCGGCATCGTCTACGGCGCCTATCTCAAGCGATCCCGGCCCGCCGTGTACGAGGGCCTCGCCACCGACCTGGAGAGGTTCAGCACGCGCTGACCGCTCCCCCGCACCCCTCACCGACCGAAGGAACGAACCACACCATGACGACGCTGAACCCCGCCGACACCTCCACCTGGCTGCCGCTCGAGGGGCTCGCCCCCGGCTTCGACGCCAACAAGGCTCCGCACAGCACCGCGCTGAGCGGCCGCGAGATCACGGTCGTCGACGGCCGTGGCACGCGGATCGTGCACCGCTTCGCCGACGACACCGTGACCTGGGACTACCAGCCGGGGACCGACGATGCGACGGGAGCGGCTACCGACACCGACGACTACGAGGCGTTCGAGGTCGATCGCGACCTCTACTTCGTGCAGTTCCACCACCGGTACCTGCCGAACGAGGCGGTCTCGCTGATCCTCGACCTGCGCGACGGTCGCGCGCTGGCCGTGATCTCCGACATCCTCCCCGCTCCCGAGAAGGGACGCACGCGCGTGCAGCACCACTTCGCGCCGGGCGTGATCGAGGGGATCGAGGTCACCGGCACCGAACCCGCCCCCACGACGACGCTCATCGGACGCCGGGTGGAGTGGGTCTACAGCACCGAGCACGCGTACGAGCACGTGTACCTCTCGCCGCGGTGGTACTCGTGGCAGTGCCTCGCCGGCCCCGAGCGCGGGCTGGCCGACACCGACGAGAACAGCGTCTGGGAGGTGCGTCCCGGCATCTACGTGTTCGCCTGGCGCGAGAAGGTGATCCCCTGCGCCTCGGTGACGATCGCCGACCACCGCGACGTCAACGCGATCCGCTCCCACGGCGTGCTCTTCGGCCTCGACGAGAGCGGCGAGGTCCCCACGCACTTCACCTTCGGCGCACACGGACGTCTGCTCTCGACCACGATGCACACGCCCGAGCTCGAGCCCGCGACGTTCGGAGACCGCTGACATGACCGACGTCGCCGACCTCATCGTCACCGGCTCCGTGATCCGCACCGCGGACCGGACGAACCCGATCGTCGAGGCCCTCGCCGTCCGCGACGGGCGGATCCTCGCGGTCGGATCCCGGTCCGACATCGAATCGTTCCGCGGACGCCGGACCCAGTCGCTCGAGGTCGGCGACGCAGCGGTGTACCCCGGTTTCGTCGATGTGCACAACCACCACGCCCTCGCGGGGCGGACCGAGCTGTTCGAGCTGTCGCTGGCTCCCGCGCTGACGCTGGACGAGATCCTCGACCGGGTCCGGGAGAAGGCCGCCGAGCTCCCCGAGGACGCATGGATCGTGGGCGGCGCCGTGGCCACCACCCTGCTGCCCGCGCTCGCGAACACCGCGAGCCGACTCCGCCTGGACGAGGCGGGCGGCGGGCGTCCCGTCATGCTGATGGAGGACTCGCGTCACAACCGGTGGGCGAACAGCCGGGCACTGGAGCTCGCCGGGATCACCGCCGATCGGCTGCCCCCGTCCGGGACGGCTCTTCTCGATCCGGATGACGGCACGCCGACCGGTGTGCTCCTCGAAGCGGCGGGCATCCCCGTGCAGGAGGCCTACGACCGCAGCGGCGGGCTCACTCCCGCGCAGCACGCCGCCGCATCACGCCGCGGAATCGAGATCCTCAACTCGTTCGGCGTCACGGCCTTCCAAGACGCGGGGGTGTCGGTCGAGATCCTCGGCGCGCTGGCCGACCTCGACCGGGCCGACGAGCTCGAGGCCTGGGTCGTGTCCTCACTGCTGATCAACGACGAGATCTTCGGCTTCGACCCGATCGGCGAACCGCTGCTCGACCGCGGCGAGGAGTTCCGCACCGCGCACCACCGTCCCGACTTCGTGAAGATCTTCCTCGACGGAGTCCCCCCGGCACGCACGGCGTCGTTCCTCGAGCCGTATCTGGCGGACGCCGCGCACGGCGCGCACTTCCACGGCGAGACCACCATGACCCTCGACGAGCTCACCGGGTGGCTGCGCTCCGTGGCGCGACGCGGCCTGGGGGCGAAGGTGCACTGCACGGGGGACGGCTCCGCGCGCCTCGTGCTCGACGCCACGGAGCGGGTGCGCCGCGAGGGCTTCACCACCCCCGTTCAGATCGCGCACGGTCAGTTCCTGGCGGAGTCGGACATCCCCCGACTGGAGGCCCTCGACGTCTCGGCCGACATCTCTCCGTTCATCTGGTATCCGGGCGTCATCCCCCAGGCTTTGGCCGAGGTGCTCGGCGAACGCGCGGAGCACTCCCAGCCGAACCGGGCGCTGATCGACGCGGGGGCCCGGGTCGCCGGCGGTTCGGACTGGCCCGTGAGCGAGTCGCCGAACACGCTGGAGGGTCTGCAGGGTCTCGTGACGCGAGCGGACCCGCTCGGACGCGCCCCCGGCACCTTATGGCCCGAACAGGCCATCACCGCCGAGGAGGCACTGGAGGTCTTCACGATCAACGCCGCCGCGGCGATGGGCCTCGACGCCGAGACCGGGTCGCTGACGCCCGGGAAGTCCGCGGACTTCGTCGTGCTCGCCCGTGACGCCATCGCCGGTCCGGCGGACGAGATCGTGCACACCGAGGTCGTGTCGACCTGGTTCGCCGGCCGCCGAGTCCACGGCGACTGAGCGGTGCCGCGCGGATACGATGAGGCGATGAAGCGTTTCCCGGCATCCGTCTACTCCCTCGGCGAGGAGCCCGATCCGCGCTTTTCGCTCGCCAACGAACGGACGTTCCTGGCGTGGACGCGGACCGGACTCGCCCTGATCGCCGGTGGTGTGGCGCTCGAGGTCCTCGGCCTCGACCTTCACCCCGGATTCCGGCTCGCCGCGTCGCTGCTGCTCATGATCGCGGGGACCGCGGTCGCACCGCTCGCCTGGTGGGAGTGGATGCGGGCGGAGCGGGCGCTGCGCCAATCGCGGCCACTTCCGGGCGCGTTCTCCGCCGTGGTCCTCGCCGTGGTCGTCGTCCTGGTCGGACTGCTCGTGCTGGCCGGCGTCCTGTGGCGCTGACAGAGCCCCGGTCGTGAGAAGACGTCCGGCCGCGGAGCCCGACCGCCTGTACGATCCCGGTTTGCAGCCCGAACGCACGGAGCTCGCCTGGCGCCGCACGGCCCTCGCGATCGCCGTCGGGTCCCTGATCTCCCTGCGGATCCTGCCGTTGGTCCTCCCCGCCGGCGCCGGGGCCTGGGGGCTCGCTCCCGGCGCGATCGGACTGGGGACCGCGTGCCTGCTCTGGTTCGCCGCACGTCGCCGCCAACGGCGGGTCACCGCCGTGTTGACGGGCGCCGCAGCGGGTCTCCCTCCGGGCGGCGGGCTGCTCCTCGTCCTGACGGTGTTCGGCACCGGCTTCGGCGTCGTCGCCCTCGCTCTCGTGGCGATCGCTCTGGGCGCGAACAGCCCGGTCTGACCGCAACGGATCGACAGGGCGAGCGGCTGATGTCGGCGACCCCTCAGACACCGACCTCAGCCGCTCACCGGATCAGTCGGCGACCGCCAGAACCGCCTGTCCGACGGCGCGCAGCACGGTCGGATCGTGCGGCGAGCGCTCACCGGGCACGTAGCGCACGCGGTGCAGCTCGCCGCCCCGGAACGGGAACGAGCGATGCTGCTCGTGCAGCTCCCAGTCGACCGGGCCACCGAAGTCGTACCCCACGCTGATGCCCGTGAACGGTGACATGCCGATGAGCATGGGCACGCTGTCGAGCACCGCCGCACGGTCGCCGTCCACCTCGACCGTCAGGCTCCAGCGCAGTCCGGGGTGCTCGTCGACGCGCAGCACGATCCGGTGCTCCCCCGGAGACAGCTGCGCTCCGCGGGCACGGTGCATCGCGCCGTAGGCGTTGTAGGCGACGAGAGGCGCCCCGTGGTCCAGTGCGAGCAGGTAACCGCCGCCCTGATCGCCGTGGGCCACGATCACGCCTGCCGCGTCGGCCCCGGTCGTGAGGTCGACCTCGACCGCGAAGGAGCGGAGGACCGTGAGCTTCGCCGAACGGAAGCGCTCCAGAGGAGGACGGAAGGGCACCAGGTCTATCGCCGCGGAGAGCGGTTCCTCGGTGTCGGGGCGCAGGCGGAACAGCGCGCCGTCGTCATCGAGGGGGAACACGGTGTTGCGCCAGGCTTCCGCGTGCCAGCGTGCCGCCATCGCCGCGACGCGTTCGGGGTGATCGGCAGAGACGTCCTCAGTCTCGGTCGGGTCGGACGCGAGGTCGTAGAGTTCCCAGACGCCGCCCGCGGGGCCCTCGTCCTTCGTCGGGGGCACGGTCGAGAGGGCCTTCCACGTCCCGTCGACGAGGGCCCGTCGTCCCACGCACTCGAAGTACTGGTCCTCCCGGCCCGGCGCGGTGGGGTGGGCGAGCACGTCGACGACGCTGCCGCCGTCCATCTCGAGTGCCGGTCGGCCGCGCCGCTGGTCCAGGGACGGCACGCCGCACAGTTCCAGGATCGTCGGTGCGAGGTCCGAGACGAACACGAACTGGTCGCGCAGACCGCCCGCCATCGGGGCGTCCGGCCACGAGATGATCAGCGGGGCGTGGACGCCGCCCTCGTAGGTCGTGGCCTTGAACGAGCGGAACGGCGTGTTGGACACCCGCGCCCATCCGGTCGGATACTGGCCGAACACGCGCGGACCACCGAGGTCCTCCAGCGGGCGCGGCACGTCGGTGATCCACCCCTCGGGCATCGCACCGTTCGCGCCGAACTGGGCGAAGTAGCTCCGGGTTCCGGTCGGTCCCCCCTCGGCCGTCCCTCCGTTGTCGCTGGCGAGCACGACGATCGTGTTCTCGCGCTCGCCGCTGCGGTCGAGTCGATCGAGCAGTCGCCCCACGCTCTGGTCGATCTCGTCCACGGCCGCGGCGTACACCTCCATGTGTCGGGCGAACAACCGTCTCTCCTCGACCGAGAGGTCGTCCCACGCGGGGATCCGGTCGCCGTCGGCGATCGCCTCGCCGGGGAGCTCCGCGTGATCGGGGACGATGCCGCGCGCACGCTGGCGGGCGAACCGCTCGGCCCGCAGGGCGTTCCACCCGGCCTCGTAGCGGCCGTGGTACTTCTCGATGTCGGCGTCCTTCGCCTGGATGGGCCCGTGCACGGAGGTGTGCGCGTAGTACAGGAAGAAGGGCTTGTCCGGATCGTTCACCCGCAGGTCGTCGATCATGCCGATGGCGCGGTCGGTCAACTCGTCCGTGAGGAAGAAGCCCTCGGGGTACTCGCGGAGGTCGACGACGGAGTTGTCCTGCACCAGCCGATGCGGATGGTGCAGCGACGTGAAGCCGTCCATGCTCCCGAAATACCGGTCGAATCCGCGCTGCAGCGGCCACGTGCTCCGGTCGGCACCGTCGTGCAGGCGCGATTCGAGCGTGAGATGCCACTTCCCGACCATGAAGGTCGCGTACCCCCCGGCGCGCAGCGACTCCGCCAGTGTCGGCGCGTCCTCGGGGAGCTCGCAGCTGAATCCCGGATAGCCGGGGTCGATGTGCGCGACGAAGCCGAAGCCGGCCCGGTGCGGGTTCAGCCCGGTGAGCAGTGCCGCCCGGGCCGGCGAGCACATCGGCGCGGTGCGGTAGTTCGTGAACACCCACCCCTCGTCGGCGAGACCGTCGATGCGCGGTGTCTCGATCTCGCTCCCGAACGGCCCGAGGTCGCTGAAACCGAGGTCGTCGATCAGCATCACGATCACGTTGGGCGCCTTCGGCCCGGGTCGCTGCGGCTCCGGCCACCAGGGCTCGGACTCGGAGGTGAATTCCGCCGCGTGCCCCGCGAAGCTCTCATAGCCGCGCGCCTCCGTCGGCATCGACATCTAGCCCGCCTTCCGGATCAGGCCGAAGATCTGCGTGCGCAGCTCCGCGAACGCCGGAAGCGCCCGCGTCGTCAGCTGGTCGCGCGGGGCCCCGAAGTCGATCTCGACGATCTCGGTCACCTTCGCCGGGCGCTCCCCCAGCACCACGACTCGGTCCGACAGGTAGACGGCCTCGTCGATGTCGTGCGTGACGACCACGATCGTCATCCCGAACTGCTCGCGGATGCGCAGGCAGAGGTCCTCCAGCTCGAACCGCGTCTGCGCATCGACCGAGGCGAACGGCTCATCCATCACGAGCACCTCGGGCCGATAGGCGATGGCACGCGCGATCGCGACGCGCTGCTGCATGCCGCCCGACAGCTGCCACGGGAACTTGGACTCGGCCCCGGAGAGCCCGACCGCGGTGAGCGCGGAGGCGACCCGCTCCTCGCGTTCCGCACCCGGCAGGTGCAGGTGCTTGAGCGGCAACCGCACGTTCTTCTCGACGGTGAGCCAGGGCATCAGCGACCGGGTGTACTCCTGGAACACGAGCGCCATCTCCTCGGGCGGGCCCTCGATGACGTTCCCGTCGATCGCCGCACTGCCCGCCGTGATGCTCTGCAACCCGGTGAGACACTTCAGCAACGTGGTCTTGCCGATGCCGGACGGCCCGACGATGCAGCACACCTCGCCCACGCGCACATCGAAGGTGAGGTCGGCGATCACGGGGACGAGACCGTTCTTCGTCGGATAGGACTTCGCGAGCCCGCGCACACTGAGCCGGACGGGGGTCTGTTCGATGGTGGTCATGCGTTCTTCTCCTGTTGCTGGGAGGCGATGTACCAGCGCAGCACGCGGCGCCGGAAGAGGGTGAACACGGCGGTGGCCGCGTAGCCGATGATCCCGAGGACGAGGATGCCCGCCCACATGTCGGGGATCGCGAAGGACTGCTGGGCGAGCAGGGTCGCGGCACCGAGTCCGGTGGACGACCCCAGCATCTCGCTGGCGATCATGACCACGAACGCGGTGATGAGACTGACCTGCATCCCGGAGAGGATGCGCGGGCCCGCCGCGGGCAGCACCACGGAGAACAGCCGCTCCGGTCCACTCAGTCGGTAGACGCGACTCACCATCTCGAGCGTCGGCTCGCCGGCGCGCACACCGTCGATCGTCGAGATGAGGATGGGGAAGACGGCGGCGAGGGTGATCGACAGGATCCGGGTCTCGTTGCCGAACCCGATGAGCGACACGAAGATCGGCACGAGCGCCACCGGCGGGATCGCACGGAAGAAGTGGATGGTCGGCTCGACCAACCAGCTCAGCGGACGGATCAGTCCGAGCACCAGGCCGAGCAGCACGCCGATCACGGTCGCCAGCAGGAAGGAGACCACGAGATTCCCGACCGACGAGGCGACGTCCACCAGGAAGGCGGGCGTCTGCACGAGCTGCCACAGCCGCTGCAGGATCACCTGGAGCGGCGGGAAGAAGGCGTTGGTGGAAGCGGCGGAGACGAACCACCACAGCGCCAGCAGCAGCACCGGGACCGCGATCTCGGCGCCGACGAGGACGCCGCGGGGAAGCTCGCCCTGCCCGCGACGGCGCGCGAGACGTGCAGGGGTCTGGATCGAGGTGGTGAGCGTCATCAGAGGACCTGCTTCCGGTATTGCGGATGCCAGTGCAGCAGTCGCCGCTCGCCCCATTGACTGAGTCCCTGGACGAGGAGTCCCAGGGTGCCCAGGATGAGCACGTAGGCGAAGAGCTGGGCCTGGTTGCCGGAGATCTGAGAGAGCAGCAGGCTCTGTCCGAGCCCGGGCCCGCCACCGAGGAGTCCGGCGACGACGGCCACGACGAGCGAGGTCGGCGCGGCGACGCGGATCGCGGTTCCGATGTAGGGCAGTGCGCTGGGGAGCACGATGCGCCCCAGGATCTCGGCGCGCCCCATGCCGTACGACCGCCCCGTCGCCCGTGCGACCGGGTCCGTGTCGAAGACGCCGGCGGAGGACTGGACGGCGATCGCGATGAAGCAGCCGAAGAACACCAGGAAGATCCCCATGGCCTGCGTGGGGCCGAGCACGAGGACCACGATCGGCAGGATGACGATCGGCGGGATGGGCTTCAGGAACTCCAGCGGCACGCGGGTCGCGTGCATCGCCAGCGGTGAGGTGCCGATGGCCACCCCGAGCACGACGCCGATGACGATCGCGAGCAGGAGCCCGGTCAACGCCATCGTCAGCGTGTCGCCGACGGCCGTCCAGGTGGCCGGGGTCCCGAGCAGGCGCACGGCCTCACCGATCGCCTCGGTCGCCGCCGGGAGCGGTGACCCGGCGAGCGGCCCCGTCGTCGCCGACCACTCCCAGAGCGCCAGCGCCGAGACGACGCCGACGGCCCCGATCAGCGGAGGAAGGAGCGTGGAACGGATCATGATGGTCACTCGACTCCGACGATGACGCCCTCGAGGTCGACCGGTGCAGGCAGGTACCCGAGGGCGACGAGCTTCTCGTTGACCCGGTCGAGGTCGATCGGAGCGACCTCCGCGGGCCAGAAGGGCAGCTTCACGTCGTCGACGCTCAGGGTCGAGCCGGTGGCGTCGATGCCGGCCTGGATGGCTTCCTCCGGGTGCTCGTTCGCGTAGGCATTGCTCTTCGCCACGGCACGCTGGAACCCGGCGATCGCATCCGCCTTCGCGGCGATCGTGCTGTCACCGGCCGTCCAGAGCCCGACGGCGCCTTCTTCGAAGAATCCGACCGACGGCGCGGCGAGGAAGACGGCACCGGCGGCCTCCGCCTCGCCCGTGAACGGGCTGACGAGACCCGCTGCATCGACGTTGCCGCTCTGGAGCGCGGCCACGGCGGAGGTGAAGTCCAGGACGACCCACTCCACGGAGGCGGGGTCGACGCCTTCCCGGTCGAGCGTGTCGGAGATGACGACCTCGAGCTGCGCCTTGCGCGCGGGCACCGCGATGGTCGCCCCTTCCAGATCGGCGACCGAGGTGATGCCGCTCGCGGCGGACGCATACAGTCCGGTGTCGTCCATCGAGGCCGGGTCGTCCCCCTCCGCGGCCCCGCCCACGAAACCGTCGGCCGGGGCGATGACCTTCAACGGGACGCCGCTGGAGAGGGCGTTGAGCAGCGGGATGCTCGGCGCGTACGCCACGTCGACCTGTCCGCTCTGGGCCGCAGCGAGGCCGGCGGGCGGGTTCGCCACGACCGAGGTCTCGAGCGCGATCCCCTCGTCCTCGAAGAACCCCTGCTCCTGACCGACGATCAGGGCGCCGTCGGAGACGAGGCCGATCGTCGCCACTTTGAGCGTCGTCAGCTCACCGTCGCCACCCGATGGCGAGGAGGCGGGTGCAGACGTGCAGGCGGCGAGGGCGAGCACGCCGGCCGCCACGGCGACTCCGGATGCCCGACGTGCGAGACGTGTGACGTTCATGAGAACTCCTCTGCGAGTTAGTCACCAGTTGGTGATTTTAAAGATCGTACTCGTGCCTTGCTTTTGATTGATTACGATCGGGTTACATTAGTCACCAGATGGTGACTAAAAACAGCAAACAGATATTTTGAGATGTGAGGGGGAAACAGCATGCCGAAGATCGTCGACCATGAGGAGCGGCGCACGCACATCGCGGACGCTGCGACGCAGGTGATCATCCGGGTGGGGTTCGACAGCCTCACGATGCGGGAGATCGCCACGGAAGCGGGCTACGCCCACGGCGCGATCGCGCGATACTTCCCCGACAAGAGAAGCATCCTCACCGCCGCTTTCCTGCGCTTGTACACGCTCGCGAACGACCGCATCCACGCCCGCATCGAACGCGTGCGCGGGCTGGAGGCACTCGAACGGATCTGCCGCGAGATCCTCCCGTACAGCCCGAACGGACCGCTGTACGCCAAGGTGGTGATCGCCTTCTGGGACCACGCGTCGCAGGATGACGAGGTCACCCGCATCCACCGGGTGAACAACCTGCACTGGCGCGATCTGTTCCGCCAGTGCCTGATTGAGGCGCGGGACGACGGCGAGCTCGCCGACGACGTCGACATCGAGACCGCGGTCAACGAGATCGCCTCGCGCAACGCGGGCTGGCAGATGATCTCGGTGCTGATGCCGGATTCGGCGGGTGACGGCCGGCTGAACGACGGACTCGACGCCCTGCTGTCGACGCTCCGCCGCCCTTCCCCTCCACGCCCGAGCTGAGCGGTCGACGCCCCCGCTCATCGTCGACACCCCGTGCTGCAGGCGACCGCAACCGGGGGTCTCGACGACGAACGGGGGTCTCGACATCGCCCTCAGCCCTCCAGGAAGAACTGGGCGCCGCGTTCGCCGATCATCGCGGCGGGGGCGTTCGTGTTGCCCGTGGGCACGGTCGGCATCACCGAGGCATCGATCACCCGCAGCCCCGCGACACCGTGGACGCGCAACCGGGGATCGACGACAGCCTCGGGGTCCGTCCCCATGCGGCACGTGCCGACCTGGTGGTGGTAGGTGATGGCGGTGCGCCGCACCCAGTCCTCGACGCCGGAGTCCGACACCTCGGGCCCGGGGTAGACCTCGACCGCACCCCAGTCCTCGGCGAGTGCCGGGCGTGCTCCGATCCGACGCGCCTGCCGCACGGAGGCGGCGAGGGAGGCCACATCGCGATCGTCTTCGAGCGCCGCCAGGTCGATCTCCGGAAGGTCGGCGAGCCCCGGGCCGGAGAGCCGGAGGGCTCCGCGGCTGTGCGGCGTCACCAGCCCGGCCATCAGGGTGAACCCGTCGTCGCCGCGCGGCTCGAGCTCCCCCCACATGGGAACGGAGAAGTGGATCGGCTGGGTGTCGGGCTCCGCGAGGTCGTCACGGCTGCGCCAGAAGAGGTGGCTCTGCGTGACCGACACCCCGGCCTGCGGAGGCCCGACCGGACGCCCCGTCGTGAAGATCACCGGTGAGAGCAGATGGTCGTGCAGGTTCTGCCCGACCCCGGGCGAGTCCTGCACCACCGGAATGCCGAGCGCGGTGAGGTCGGCCGCGGGACCGATTCCCGAGCGGAGCAAGATCACGGGCGAGCCGATCGCGCCGGCTGCGAGGATCACCTCGTCGGCGAGGACCTCCTCGGACCCCTCCCCCTCCCCGAGCTGCACGCCGACCGCCCTTCCGTCCCGGACGATCACCGAGTGCACCTCGCGTCCGGTGAGGATCGTCAGCCGATCGGCGATGGGCTGCGCGTAGGCCGTCCAGGTGTTCACCCGGCGACCGTCGCGCATGGTCACCTGCTCTTGCGAGACCCCGTCGAGCGTGCCGCTGTTGTAGTCCGGATTGCGCGGAAGCCCCTCCTGCACCGCAGCATCGATGATCGAGGCCTGGATCGGCGAGAGCGCGTAGTCGTCGGTCACCGGGAGCAGATCGTTCTCGATCGCGTCGTAGACGGGCTCGACGTCGGCCCAGCTCCACCCGGTCGCACCTCCGCGTTCCCAGGCGTCGTAGTCGGACGCCGCGCCACGCACCCAGATCATCGCGTTCAACGCGTGCGATCCCCCGGTGACCTTGCCGCGAGGCAGGTGCAACCGACGGCCGCCCGCGTGCTCCTGCGGCACGGTGAAGTAGTCCCAGTCCTCCGCGGAATGCCAGAGCTCGCCCGCCCGGGAGGGGTCGTGGATGGCCGGGTTGGTGTCGTATCCGCCGGCCTCGACCAGGGTCACCGCGACACCGGCATCCACGAGGCGACGCGCGACGATCGATCCCGAGGTTCCTGCTCCGACGACGATGGCAGAGCGCACGGGTCAGCCCTTCCGGCCGGGTCCCGACACGACCTGGGTCACGGCGACGGACTTGAGTCCCTCGACCCCGAACTCCAGCCCGTAGCCCGAGCTCTTCACTCCACCGAACGGCACCATCGGGTGCAGCCCGCCGTGGGAGTTGATCCACACCGTGCCGGACTGCATCCGCGAGGCCGCCTCCCGTGCCGCCTCGGGGTCGCTCGACCAGACGGAGGCGCCGAGCCCCGCGTCCAGGGCGTTCGCCCAGGTGAAGGCCTCGTCCACGTCGGTGTAGCGAATCACCGGGAGCGCGGGACCGAACTGCTCCTCCTGCACCAGTGCCGCGTCATTGTCGATGTCGGCGACGATGGTGGGCCGGTAGAAGAGCTCACCCAGCTCAGGGGCGGACTCGCCACCGGTGACGATGCGGGCGCCGCGGCTCTTCGCATCGTCCACCAAGCGGCTGACGATGTCGAACTGCGGGCGGTTCTGCAGCGGTCCCAGGACGTTGTTCTCGTCGAGCCCGTTGCCCATCGGCACCGATCCGGCGATGGCGGCGAGCGCGGCGACGACCTCGTCGTAGACCGAGTCGTGCACGTACAGGCGCTTCATCGCGGCGCAGGTCTGCCCGGTGTTGATGAACGCGCCCCAGAAGAGGTCTTCCGCGATCGCTGCCGGGTCGGTGCCCGGGAGCACGATGCCGGCGTCGTTGCCACCGAGCTCGAGCGTCAGGCGCGCCAGGTTGCCGGCGGAGCTCTCGATGATGCGACGCCCGGTCGCGGTCGAGCCGGTGAACATGATCTTGGCGATGTCGGGGTGCGAGGCGAGCCGGGCGCCGACCTCACGGTCGCCGGAGACGCCGATCAGGACATCCGCGGGCAGCACGTCGTTGATCACCGCGATCATCGCGAGCACGCTCAACGGCGTGTACTCGCTCGGCTTCGCCACGACGGTGTTGCCCATCCGCAGGGAGGGCCCGATCTGCCAGACCGTGATCATGAGCGGCCAGTTCCACGGGCCGATGGCACCGACGACGCCGGCTGCCTTGTAGACGAGCTCGGCATGCAGCGTCTCGTCGTCGACCAGGATCTGCGGCTCGATCGTCGTCGTGGCGTTCGTGCGCAGCCAGGCGGAGCAGGCTCCGAGCTCGAAGCGGGCGTTCGGGCCGTTCAGCGGCTTCCCCTGCTCGCGCGAGAGCAGGTACGCCAGTCCCTCGGCATTCGCGTCGATGGCGTCGGCCGCGGCGAGGAGCAGCGCGCTGCGTTCCTCGTGCCCGAGGGCCTCCCACGCCGGCTGGGCCGCCTTCGCACGGGCGATCGCCGCGTCGAGGTCGTCGACCGTGGCGACGGGCGCACGACCGATGACCTCCCGGGTCGCGGCATCCGGGATCTCCCGGCCTGCGCCTTCCGGCGCCTGGATGCGGTCGAGCAGCGCAGCGGCTGCGGAAGCGGCGGAATCGGACATCGGGGACTCTCCTTCGAGCGTGACGCGGGCCAGCGACGGTCGAGAAGCTGGTCGTCCTCTCATTCTCGACCGGCGTTCCTCCCGGCACTTGTCGCGGAGCGCGCCGCAGATGTCCGAGTGCGAAGGATGCCGTGCCCCCGCGCCTGCCCCGCACGAAGGAGAACCCACGCCCTGAAGGAGCATCCACGCTTTGAAGGAGCACTCACACCCTGAAGGAAAACTCACGCTTTGAAGGAGAACCACGTCCTGAAGGAGAACTCACGCTTTGAAGGAGCATCCACGGGATTCAGTCCTTCGAAACGTGAGTTCTCCTTCATTTCGGGCGGGGCGGACCCGGGCGGGGCGGACCCGGGCGGGGCGGACCGGGCGGCACGAAAACGGATCCGGGAGGCACGGACATGCGAGACGCTCAGGCCCGCGGGTAGTCCTCGAAGATCAGTGTGGTCCTGGTCGAACGGATCGACGGGATCGCCTGGATGTCCTCCAGCACGATGCGGCGCAGATCGCGGGCATCGTTGGCCCGAACGAGCAGGATCACGTCGAAGTCGCCGCCGACCAACGCCATGTGCTCGATCTCGGGGATCGCGCGCAGCCGCTCACTCACCGCCTGCCAGGTGGCCTGCTCGATGGCGAGCGTGACGTACGCACTCGCGTGGTGCCCGAGGAGGACGGGATCGGTGCGCACCGAGTACCCGATGATCACCCCCGCGTCGGTGAGCCGTTTGATCCGCGCATGCGCGCCGGCGCGCGAGATGTGCACGGCGTCCGCGATCGCCGTCATCGAGGAGCGCGCATCGCGGCGCAGTTCCTCGAGGATCGCTCGATCCGTGTCGTCCAACGCGATCATGTGACCCCTTCCGCCGGCCGGAGAATCCTGACACTTCGTTCAAGAATGCCTTATTCGATGCGATTTCATCCAGGATTCAGCGAACGATCTTGGATGACTGTCGCACGCGGAGGCATGCTGTCTCCAACGAGTTCGGCAAGGAGGGCGAGCGCATGCTGCACACCGACCTGCTCCCGCGAGACACCGCGGTGCAACTGATCGACGAGAACGGCACCCCCATCGCGGACGCGCCCTACCCGCTCCCCGACGGCGAGACCCTTCTGGCCGCCTACCGCGGACTCGTCGAGGGACGACGGATCAACGATCAGGCCGGCGCGCTCGTGCGCCAGGGGCGTCTTGCCGTCTACCCCTCTTCCCAAGGCCAGGAAGCATGCCAGGTCGGCGCCGCGATGGTCCTCGGAGCCGAGGACTGGCTGTTCCCGACGTACCGCGATTCGGTCGCCGTCATCGCCCGCGGGGTCGAACCCGCTGACGCGCTCGTGCTCCTCAAGGGCGACTGGCACTCGGGGTACGACGTCCGCGCCCACCGCGTCGCGCCTCAGGCGACCCCGTTGGCGACCCAGCTGCTGCACGCGGTCGGCTTCGCGCAGGCCGCGAAGCATCGGGGAGAGGAGACCGTGGTGCTCGCCCTCTGCGGCGACGGGGCCACGAGCGAGGGCGACTTCCACGAAGCCATGAACTTCGCGGCCGTGTTCCACGTCCCGGTCGTGTTCTTCGTGCAGAACAACGAGTTCGCCATCTCCGTCCCGCTCTCCCGGCAGACCGCCGCCCCCTCCCTCGCGCACAAGGCGATCGGCTACGGGATGCCCGGCCAGCGGGTCGACGGAAACGACGTCGCCGCGGTGCTGGCCGTGCTCGGCGAGGCCGTGGAGCGAGCCCGCACCGGCGGAGGCCCCTCGCTCGTCGAGGCTCACACGTACCGGATGCAGGCGCACACCAATGCCGACGACGACACCCGCTACCGCGAGCGGGCCGAGGTCCAGGCCTGGGTCGCCCGCGATCCCCTCACCCGCTTGCGCGCGCACCTCACCGCCACGGGCGCTCTCGACGCGGACGCCGAGGAGCGCTTCGCCGCCGGCGCCGAGGAGATCGCGACCGCCATGCGCGCCGCCCTGAACACCGACGCCGAGCTCGACCCCGAAGACCTGTTCCGCCACGTGACCGCGACCCGATCGCCACAGTTGGACGAGCAGTGGCACCTGCTGCGCGACGAGATCGAACGCTCACGGCTCGCCGACGCGGACACCGCAACGAACGGAGGCCACCGATGACCATCGCGCAGGACGACACCACGACGCACAGCGACGTCGGGACGACGACCACCATGACGATGGCTGCCGCCCTCAATCGTGCTCTCGCCGATGCGATCGAGTCCGATCCGGACGTAGTGGTCTTCGGCGAGGATGTGGGAGCGCTCGGCGGTGTCTTCCGCATCACCGACGGCCTCACGGCCCGCTACGGCGAGGATCGCTGCTTCGACACCCCACTCGCCGAATCCGGCATCGTGGGAACCGCCGTCGGCATGGCGATGAACGGCCTGCGCCCCGTCGTCGAGTTGCAGTTCGACGCGTTCGCGCTCCCCGCGTTCGAGCAGATCGTCAGCCATGTCGCCAAGCTCGGGAACCGCACGCGCGGTGGCCTGCGGATGCCGCTGGTGATCCGCATTCCGTTCGGCGGCGGCATCGGCGGCGTCGAGCACCACTGCGACTCCTCCGAGGCGTACTACGCGCACACCCCCGGTCTCACGGTCGTCAGTCCCGCCACGCCGCAGGACGCGTACTCGTTGCTGCGCGCGGCCATCTCCTCGCCCGACCCCGTGATCTTCCTGGAACCGAAGAAGCTCTACTGGGCCAAGGGCGAGGTCGACACCGCGCAGACCGCCCGGCTCGGCACCGCGCGTGTCGCCCGGGCCGGGACGGACGTGACGCTCCTCGCCTACGGCTCCTCCGTCCCCCTCGCGCTCGAGGTCGCCGAGGTCGCCGCCACGGAAGGACGCAGTGTGCAGGTCGTCGACGTCCGCTCGCTCTCCCCCTTCGACGACGCGACCGTCACCGCGGCCGTGAAGTCCACGGGCCGCGCCGTGGTCATCGCCGAAGCCCCGGGCTATGTGAGCGTCGCATCCGAGATCCAGGCACGCGTGTTCGAGCGCTGCTTCGAGTATCTCGCCGCCCCCGTGCGCAGGGTCACCGGCTTCGACACCCCCTATGCGCCGCCGAAGTTCGAGCACTGGTATCTGCCCGACGTCGACCGCGTGCTCGATGCGATCGACACGCTGCACTGGGAGGACGAGGCATGAGCACCCCGACGACGTCCGCGCAGGCCACTCACGTGTTCCGCCTGCCCGACCTGGGCGAGGGACTGACCGAGGCGGGCCTCGTGCAGTGGCTCGTCGCGGTCGGCGACACGATCGTCACCGACCAGCCCATCGCCGAGGTGGAGACAGCCAAGAGCGTCGTCGAGCTGCCGTCCCCGTTCGCCGGTGTCGTGACCGCACTGCACGGCACGGTCGGCGACACGATCGACGTCGGCGCCCCGGTGCTCGAGGTCGTCGACCCGGTAGCCGCCCCGCACGCCGACGACGTCTCCGCCCCCGAGGAACAGGAGACCACTCCGACGGAGATCGAGCACGAGGCGTACCGGGAGGAGGAGCGCGCCGGCTCGGGCAACGTCCTGATCGGCTACGGCACCACGGCCCGCGCTGCGAAGGGGCGGCGCCGTCCGTCCGCCGCGGCCACGCCGACTCCGCCCGCTCCCCCCGCCCCCGAGCGCACGACGCCGGAGTCTGCGCGCGACCGTCGCCCGGTCGCGGTCCGGTCACCGCTCGTGCGCCGACTCGCCCGGGATCTGGGACTCGACGTGCACGCGATCACCGCGACCGGTCCGGACGGGGCGATCACCCGCGCGGACGTGCTGCAGGCCGCGGTCGAGAACGCCGTGGACGGCGCCGCCGCACATCACCGCGTGACCACCGGGAGCGACGAGACCGTCGACGGACTGGGCGTGGTGTCGCGCGAGCGGATGTCGCCCCTTCGTCGAGCCGTCAGCGCCACGCTCACCCGCAGCCGGTCCGAGATTCCCGAGGCGACCGTCTGGGTCGATGTCGATGCGACGGAGCTGTGGGACCTCCGTGCACGGATGGCGCCGGAGGGAGGCAGAGCCCCGTCGGTGACGGCCCTGCTCGCGCGCTTCGTCCTGCTCGCGCTCGAAGACTTCCCCATGCTGGCATCGCGGCTCAGCGAGAGCGGCGAGGAGGTGATCTCGTTCGACGGCGTGAACCTCGGCATCGCGGCGGACACCGAGCGCGGCCTGCTGGTGCCCGTCCTCCCGCGGGCGCACGCGCTGACCGTGGATCAGCTCGACACCGCTCTGCGAGAGCTCGCCGCCACAGCGCGAGCCGGATCGATGCCGCCGGAGCGCCTGCGCGGTTCGACCTTCACCCTCAACAACTACGGCGGCCTCGGCGTCGACGGCTCGGCCGCGATCATCAACCACCCGGACGTCGCGATCCTCGGCATCGGCCGGATCATCGAGCGCCCGTGGGTCGTGGAGGGTGCGATCGTCGTCCGGCGCATCGCGCAGCTGTCGCTCGTGTTCGACCACCGCGTGTGCGATGGCGGATACGCCGCAGGGTTCCTGCGCCGCGTGACCGAGCTCATCGAGCATCCGCTGCGCGCCTACGGGAGGATCTGACCCGAATACCGCTTCCCCTACACGGCGGCGGCTCCGATGCGATACGCTCGGCGATTAACTGACCGACCATTCGGTCATGAATGCTCGACGGCACCCGGCCGTCGAACCCGAATCGCAGAACAACGGAGTTCGCATGACGACAGCAGTTTCCGGTCCCACTCAGAAGAGCAGGATGCCCGCCGAAGAACGGCGAGTACTCGCCGGCACCCTCGTCGGGACGTCGATCGAGTGGTACGACTTCTTCATCTACGCGCAGGCCGCGGGGCTGGTGCTCGCTCCCCTCTTCCTCGCCCCCATCGCGGAGTCCAGCCCCGGCTTCGCACAGGTGCTCTCGTTCGCCACGATCGGCATCTCCTTCCTCTTCCGCCCCCTGGGCGCCATCGTCGCGGGGCATCTCGGTGACAAGCTCGGCCGCAAGAAGATGCTCGTCTTCACCCTCATCATGATGGGACTGTCGACCTCGCTGATCGGCGTCCTCCCCACCTACGCGGCGATCGGCGTCGCTGCGCCGATCCTGCTGATCCTGCTCCGCATCCTGCAGGGCTTCTCCGCGGGCGGCGAGTGGGGCGGCGCAGCCCTGATGGCCGTCGAGCACGCTCCGCGCGGACGTCGCGGGCTGTTCGGCGCCTTCCCGCAGATCGGCGTGCCGGTCGGCATGATCCTCGCGACGTTCACGCTGTGGGTGCTCACGAGCTCGATGTCCCCCGAGGCGTTCCTCGAGTGGGGCTGGCGTATCCCGTTCCTGCTGTCGATCGTGTTGATCGGAGTCGGGTACGTCATCCGCCGCGCCGTCGATGAGAGCCCGATCTTCGAAGACCTGGTGCGTCGCCGCAAGGAGGCCTCCGCGCCGCTCGGCCGGCTGTTCCGCCAGAACACGAAGCAGGTCATCCTCACCGCCGTCATCTTCATCGCGAACAATGCCGCCGGCTACCTGCTGATCGCGTTCTTCGCCACCTACGCGGTCACGGCGCTCGGCATGGATCGACCTCCGGTGCTGCTGGCGACGACGCTCGCCTCGTTCGGCTGGCTCGTCTTCACCCTGTGGGGCGGACACCTCTCCGATCGGCTCGGTCGGATCCGCACCTTCCAGATCGGCTACGTGGCGCTCGCTCTGTGGGCGGTGCCGATGTGGTTCCTGATCGACACCGCGAACATCCTCTGGTACTTCGTGGCGCTCTTCGTGATGACGTTCGCGCTCGGCCTCTCCTACGGTCCGCAGGCGGCGCTGTACGCCGAGATGTTCCCGGCGAACGTGCGGTACTCGGGCGTCTCGATCGGGTACGCGCTCGGCGCCATCCTCGGTGGGGCGTTCGCGCCGATGATCGCCGAGGCCCTGTTGAACCAGTTCCAGGCGGCATGGACGATCGGCGTCTACATCGCCGTGGCATCCGTGATCTCGCTCATCGGGGTGTCCTTGGTGAAGGAGACCAAGGGCATCGATCTGTCGGTCTGACCACGGATCGGCCCGCCGGCATCGCGGCGGACTCCGCGCCTGTGCCATAATTACCATACGATCGGTCAGTAATTCACTGGCCGATCGTATGGCACGGCCAGCACCGAGACGACGCAGTCAGGAGATCCGCATGACCGAGGCATTCCTCGTCGGAGGCGCACGCACCCCCGTCGGCCGATACGGAGGCTCCCTCGCTTCCGTCCGCCCCGACGACCTCGCTGCGATCGTCGTCGCGGAAGCCGTGCGTCGGGCGGGCATCGACGCCACCTCGATCGAGATCGACGAGGTGATCCTCGGTGCGGCGAACCAGGCCGGCGAGGACAACCGCAACGTCGCGCGGATGGCGGTGCTGCTCGCCGGACTCCCCGACACGGTCCCCGGCATCACGGTGAACCGGCTGTGCGCCTCGGGGATGTCCGCCGTCACGATGGCCGCGCAGGCGATCCGTGCCGGTGACGCCGACATCATCGTCGCGGGCGGCGTCGAATCCATGACGCGAGCACCCTGGGTGCAGGCCAAGCCGGAGAAGGCATGGGCCAAGCCCGGGGCCGCCTTCGACACCTCGATCGGCTGGCGCTTCCCGAACCCCCGGCTCCAGGCTCGGGACAAGGCGACCTTCACGATGCCCGAGACCGCGGAAGAGGTC
The DNA here is from genome assembly GCF_004337555.1 of Microbacterium sp. PI-1. Classification (NCBI taxonomy): domain Bacteria; kingdom Bacillati; phylum Actinomycetota; class Actinomycetes; order Micrococcales; family Microbacteriaceae; genus Microbacterium; species Microbacterium sp. PI-1. The sequence continues at coordinate 46,649 of NZ_SJYZ01000022.1, forward strand.
GCCCGCGTCGACGGGATCACCCGCGACGAGGCGGATGCCTTCGCTCTGCGCTCCCAGCAGCGCGCCATCGCGGCGATCACCGCGGGCCGCTTCGCCCCCGAGATCGTCGGTGTCCCGGTCGGCACCGCAGAGGTGCTGGTCGACGAAGGCCCGCGCCCCGAGACCACCCTCGACGCACTCGCGCGGCTGCGTCCCGTCGTCGCCGGAGGCACGGTCGTGACCGCCGGCAACTCGAGTGCGCTCAACGACGGCGCCTCGGCGGTGGTGGTGGCGAGCGCCGCCGCGGTCGAACGCTACGGCCTCGTGCCGCGCGCCCGGATCGTCATCGGCACGAGCGCCGGCCTCGCCCCCGAGGTCATGGGCCTGGGCCCGGTCCCGGCGACGCAGAAGGCGCTGCACCGCGCCGGCCTGTCGATCGACGACATCGGCTCGATCGAGCTCAATGAGGCGTTCGCGACGCAGTCGATCGCGTGCATCCGCCGGCTCGGACTCGATGAGGAACGGGTCAACGCAGACGGGGGCGCCATCGCGCTCGGCCATCCGCTCGGTTCGTCCGGCTCGCGGCTGCTCCTCACGCTGCTCGGTCGCATGGAGCGCGACGGTTCTGTGCACGGACTCGCGACGATGTGCGTCGGCGTCGGCCAGGGCGCTGCCGTGATCCTGGAGAAGGTCTGATGCCCGCCGAGATCGACCCCGAGACGCCCCTGCTCATCGAACGCCGCCCCGACCGGGTGATCGCCACGCTGCATCGGCCGCACAAACGGAACGCGATCGACCAGGCGACCATCGATGCGCTGCACCTCCTCTGCGCCGAGCTCGAGGAGACGCCGCGGACCCTGATCCTCACCGGAGCCGACGGCGTCTTCGCCGCAGGTGCCGACATCGCCCAGTTGCGCGAGCGCCGGGCCGCCGACGCGCTGCGCGGCATCAACGCGAACGCCTTCGTGCGCATCGCCGAGCTGCCGATGCCGGTCATCGCGGCGATCGACGGCTACGCCCTGGGCGGCGGCGCCGAACTCGCCTATGCCGCGGACATCCGGATCGCGACGCCCGCCCTCGCGATCGGCAACCCGGAGACGGGTCTCGGCATCATCGCCGCGGCCGGCGCGAGCTGGCGGTTGAAGGAGATCGTCGGCGAGGCCAGGGCCATCGAGCTGCTCCTCACCGGACGCACCGTGAAGGCGGAGGAGGCCCTGCGCATCGGCCTCGTCTCGGCGATCCACGAGAGCGCCGACCTGCTGACCGCGGCCGAGGCGATCGCCGATCGGATCGGCCGCAACGACCCCGCAGCGACCATCGCGACCAAACGCGTGTTCCGCGCTCCCCGCGACCGCCACCCCGCCGTCGACCTGGAAGCCCAGGCCGAGCTCTTCGAGAGCCCGGAGAAGTTCCGACGGATGACCGACTTCCTGGAACGGAGAGACCGATGACCGAGAGCAGCAGCAGCGCTCCCGCCCATGTGGGAGTGCTCGGCGGTGGGCGCATGGGCGCCGGCATCGCCCACGCGTTCCTCCTCGCGGGCTCCCGGGTCACCGTGATCGAGCGCGATGAGATCGCCGCCAACGCCGCCGCCGCGCGCGTGCTCTCGTCCGTGGATGCATCGATCTCCCGCGGCACGGCGCACGAGGCCGGCGACGCCTACCGGGCACGCTTCGAGACCGGGACGGACACTGCGCTGTTCGCTCCCTGCGACCTCGTCGTGGAAGCCGTGCCCGAGGATCTCGCCCTCAAGATCGACGCGCTCACCCGCGTCGAGGCCGCGATCGGCCCCGACGCCGCACTCGCCTCCAACACCTCATCGATCTCGATCGACGAGCTCGCGGCGACACTCGACCGCCCCGAACGCTTCCTCGGCATGCACTTCTTCAATCCGGTGCCGGCCTCGACGCTGGTCGAGATCGTCCGCGGCGCGGCGACCGCTCCCACGCAGGTGGACTCCGCCTGCGGCTGGATTCACGCCCTCGACAAGACCCCGATCGTGGTGACCGATGCCCCCGGCTTCGCGTCGTCGAGACTCGGCGTCGCGATCGGACTCGAGGCGATCCGGATGCTGGAAGAGGGCGTCGCCTCCGCCGAGGACATCGATGCCGCGATGACTCTGGGCTACAAGCATCCGGTCGGTCCGCTGCGCCTGACCGACATCGTCGGGCTCGATGTCCGACTCGGCATCGCCGAGTACCTCGCCGCCCACCTCGGCGAGCGCTTCGAGCCACCGACTCTGCTGCGACGCCTCGTCGCCGAAGGACACCTGGGCCGCAAGAGTGGACGCGGCTTCTACGAATGGGACGCCTGATGAAGGGAACAGACATGACGGAGATCCTCCCCAGCTATCTGCAGGGAGCCTGGTGGACGCCCGGCACCGATACCGACGCGGCCGAGGTGCGCGATGCATCGACCGGCCGGGTCGTCGCCCGCGTCTCGACGGAGGGCATCGACACCGAGGGCGCGCTCACCTATGCCCGCCGGGCAGGACAGGCCTCGCTCGGTGAGCTCACGTTCCATCAGCGCGCCGTGCTCCTCAAGCAGCTCGCCCTCGCCCTCACCGCGCGCAAGGAGGAGCTGTACGAGATCTCGAGCCGCACCGGCGCGACCCGTCAGGACTCGTGGGTCGACATCGACGGCGGGATCGGGGTGTTGTTCGCGTACTCCAGCAAGGGACGCCGGGAGCTTCCGAACGCGAAGGTCTATGTCGACGGCGGCATCGAGAACCTCTCCAAGGACGGCTCGTTCCTCGGTCGGCACATCTACACCCGACTCCCCGGTGTCGCGGTACAGATCAACGCGTTCAACTTCCCGGTCTGGGGGGCGCTGGAGAAGTTCGCCCCCGCCTTCCTCGCGGGCGTGCCGACGGTGGTGAAGCCGGCCACCCCGACCGGGTATCTGGCAGAGGCCATGGTGCGGATCATGGTCGAATCGAAGCTCCTGCCCGAGGGCTCGCTGCAACTCGTCTCCGGCGGCGTCCCCGGACTCTTCGAGGCGCTCCGGCTGGGAGACCTCGTCGCCTTCACCGGGTCCGCATCGACCGCCGAACGGCTGCGCGCCCACGATGCGGTGCAGACCGGCGGCGTGCGCTTCACGAGCGAGACCGACTCGATCAACGCCTCGATCCTGGGGACGGACGCGGTCTCCGGGACGCCCGAGTTCGACGCCTACGTCCGACAGCTCGTGGCCGAGATGACCACGAAGGCCGGTCAGAAGTGCACCGCGATCCGGCGCGCGATCGTGCCGGCCGAAGCTGTCGACGACGTCATCCGCGCCGTGCAGGCCCGCCTTTCGGAGCGCGTCGTCCTCGGCGATCCGCGCGCCGAAGGGGTCACGATGGGACCCCTCGCCTCGACCGCCCAGCGCGACGAGGTGCTGCGCCAGGTGTCGCGCCTGCAGGACGGCGGCGGCGAACTGGTGGTCGGATCGACCGACGCACCGAACGTCCGTCACGACGACGGCAGTGAGGGACCAGCTCCGGACGGCGCATTCGTCGCGCCGATGCTGCTCCGCTTCACCGACCCCGAGAGCGCGGCGGTCAACGAGATCGAAGCGTTCGGCCCGGTCTCGAGCATCCTCGGCTATCGCACCCTCGACGAAGCGAGCGCTCTGGTCGCCCGCGGCGGCGGATCGCTGGTGACGAGTGTGGCGACGCACGACCCCGAGGTCGCTGTCGCCCTGACCACCGGAATGGCCGCCTACAACGGTCGTGTCCTGTTCCTCGACCGCGATGACGCCCGCAGTTCGACGGGTCATGGCTCCCCGCTCCCGAACCTCGTCCACGGAGGGCCGGGGCGGGCCGGCGGCGGCGAGGAGCTCGGGGGAATCCGCGCCGTCCTCCATCACATGCAGCGCACCGCCGTGCAGGGCTCTCCCACCATGATGACGGCCCTGACCGGGGTGTGGCACCAGGGGGCGGACGCGCGCCCGTACCAGGAGAGCGACGGCATCCACCCGTTCCGCAAGTCCCTGGCCGAGCTCAGCATCGGGGACCAGGTCGTGAGCGGTTCGCGCACCGTGACCCTCGACGACATCGAGACGTTCGCGGCCTTCACGGGCGACACCTTCTACGCGCACATGGACGAGACCTCCGCGGCGGCGAACCCGTTCTTCCCCGGTCGTGTCGCCCACGGGTACCTGCTCGTGTCGTGGGCGGCGGGGCTCTTCGTCGATCCGGCACCCGGCCCCGTGCTCGCGAACTCCGGGCTGGAGAACCTGCGCTTCGTGACGCCCGTCTCCCCCGGCGACGAGATCCGTGTCGAGCTCACCGCGAAGCAGATCACCCCGCGCGAGACCGACGAGTACGGCGAGGTGCGCTGGGACTCGGTGCTGAAGAACCAGCGCGAGGAGATCGTCGCCACCTACGACGTGCTCACCCTCGTCGCGAAGCAGCAGGCGGAGGTTGCCTGAGT
>NZ_SJYZ01000023.1:0-49742 GCF_004337555.1 Microbacterium sp. PI-1
CGATGAAGGCGGTGATGGTGAGTGCGACCAGGGCGACGGCGGCGCCGGTGATGCTCTTGATCTTGGTGGTGGTGCGCATCGGGGATCCTTGTTCGGGGTCGGTGGTCAGGCGACCAGGTTGTAGTGGCGGCGGACGGTGTAGCCGAGGGATTCGACGCAGGCGGCGATGAGGTCGCGGGCAGCGTTCGGGGTGACGGCGTTGCCGGCTATGCGTACCTGTTCGCGCTTGTTGCCGAGGAGGACGTACTCGCCGGGGAAGGCCATGCCGCGTTTGACCTCGTAGGGCTCGAGCATCCGGAATTCGGAGTCGTAGACCATGACCCAGATCTCGTCGTCGGTGGGCTCGTGCTCGAGGTCGGAGAGGTCGCCGGGATCGATGAGCGACTGGTGCCCGGCGGTGGTGAGTGTCTGCAACGGGTCAGCTGCGGGGGTGGACTGCCAGCCGGAGGTGCCGTCGCCGTTGTTGCGCATCACGAGGGCGTGGTGGTTCCCGGATGCCGCGACGGTGTCGATGGGTCTCAGCTGGCTTTCTACGTCGGTGGTGGTCATCACGGGCCCTTCGTCGGTGTGGGCGCGTGGTCGGGACTGCGGAGGGCTGCTCGCTGGCGACCGCGCGGCCTTGGGGGGGATCATCGGACGCCCCCAGTGCCACCCCGGATACCTGCAGGATCGGGAAGATGTTGTCGAGCATCCGCGAGGGGACAACGCCAGAGACGGAAAGTACGTAGGGCATCAGATCCTCGAATCGTGTACGTGAAGGGCGAGCTGCTCGACGAGCTGCAGGAGGCGATCGAAAGCGGCCTCCATCGATGGCGTGAGCGGCTTGCCATCCACCCGACGGCAGACGAGCTGGAAGAGACGGAAACTCCAAGAGACGTCGACGGTTGTCCCACACTCGGCGCTCATCCGCACACTGAGATCCGCAGTGGTTACGACCATGGCTTCAACCCCTTCGCCTCGCGGAGCATCGCTCGAGTAATCCGCACATCCGGGCCGAGCCGGAACAGTGCCCGGTAATGCACGTAGGCCCGGTAAGCGCGCTCGCAGGTGAGATCCACCCGGCTGCCCCGATTCGGGCACGCACCTCTGCTTTTGCAACCGCTCTTGTACCCCGAGGCCGTGCCGTGCGTGGCAGCCTCCAGAGAGTCGAGAATCTTGCTCATCACGCAGCCTCCGCATGTGCACGCAGCCGCTCAACGTGACGAGGGGTGATGCCGAGCACGGGTGCGATCGCACTGGTGTAGATCCCCGCTTCGGACGCACGATCGATGACGATCTGCCGCTCAAACAGGGTGAGACGCACGGGCTCGCCACGTAGCGCGAGTTCCACCGCGACCTCATCGACAAGAACCGGCTCAGAACTCGCATCCGCCGGAGCGTCATCAAGATCCATGTTGTCCCACGCGAGCGCCGGCAACCACCCCTCCGCCTGCGCTCGCCGCATGGTGATGGTTTTGACGGCGCGCTGGATCGGGGTGTCGGTCGGGGGCTCTTTGTCCCAGAGCTCTTCGAAGAGGGCGGTGATCGCACGATTGGTGGAGCTGAAGACACGAGGGGAGATCAGGACTCGGTCGAGTTTGTGTCGGTCCAGGTCGCAGCGATCGGCGAGGTACTGGATTGCCCAGCCTTTCAGCCCGAGCGCCTGCAGGCGTCGGCGTGCTCCGCGTGAATCCACCCGGTGTCCGTCGGGAACCGTGGTCAGGTCGGGTGTGACGGAGAGCAGCTTTTCGGCGGTCGCCTGGTAGATGCGGAAGGGTGTGCTGCGCTTGCGCGGGATCCGTCGGTTCATGATGTTGCGGACGGTGCTCAGGTCGATGCCGGCGCCTGCCGCGATCGCGGCAGGCGTCATGCCGGCCATGACTAGGTCGCCGAGGTGGATCTGCACGGGGCGGGCGTCGATCAGCGTTCCCGTCGGGCGACCGTAGGCGACGAGCTTCTTGTACTCGTAGCAACGGATCCGGTTGGCGTCCTTGCAGTCGAAGCACGCGCACTTGTGGCTCCGGTAGCAGGTCGGCGTCTCGCCGTGCTTGTGGTCGGCCGGGCAAGTGTTGGTCCGCATGGCCCCTCCTACAAATGAGCTTCCCGAATATAACTTAGTCTTCCCGAATATAACTACTGGTGGAGGGCTTCGCAACACCCCCTCACTGACAAGGGGTGCCGAGGGGGCTTCGAAACCGACAAATCTGCGTGGGTCCCACGACACGCGGCGGGAATTTTCTCTGAGTTCAGAGGCCTCTAAATGGCCTCTTGAGCGAGGCGCGGTGCCGTCACCCTGAGCCAGATCCGCGCTCGTCGGACAGGTGCGAGCCCCTCCGCAAGCGGTACTTTAGGTACGTATGCAATCGCCGGAGGGGGCGCTGTGGGACTGGAAGTGCGACGTGCAGAAGGGGTCGAACGGCACAATGGTGAGATGCCCAGACTCGTCGCCGCGTCGTCAGACATGCCGCTGAATGCCGCGCGCGCACAACGGGCAATAGCGGCCACGACTCGCATCGAGGTGCTGCACTACCTCTTGAACCATCCGGGCTCCACCATCAACGAGATCGTGGTGGGTAGCGAACTTGCGAAAGAGACGGTCCGGGCGGCTCTGGAAGAGCTTGAGGAGACCTATGTGTCAGGGACCGTGGAGCGCGGCAAGCGCCGCGGTCGCCACGTCACCTTCTCCGTGGATCGCTCAACGCTCGCGCAGGACCTAGGCTCGCTCTCGGCCTATCTGCTGGGATAGCACAATCGCGGGCGAGCGTTACGAGGACCTCGTGGCCGTGCACCCGAGGTGCCATGAGTGGATCCCCCCCCCCCCGGGATCAGTACGCCCCTTCTCTGTGTCCGGCTGCTGTACCAGCTGACCGTCCTCACGAAACTTGTCGGATACTCACGAAACCTGTCGCGCGCTGATCGACGGCCAAGCCACGACCCTGCCGAAATTGATCGTTTCTGGCGCGGCGATCCAAGTAGAGCTGTGTCGGGGTCCAGAACCGTGCACCGTAACTGGGTTTCGGTGCACGTTTTCGGTAGAGGACGCGCGTCCCTTACCGATGTCGCGGCCCTGCTCCACGGACGAGCGCACATGTCAAGCCCGTCACGCTGACGATGCTCTCTCTCTATCGTGTGGTGTCAACCGAACGGCTGCGGGGACGAGGGAGTGACGCGATGACTGCCATCACGGATTCAACATCGACGCGAATTGACTATCGAGCGCGGGCCACGTTTTCGAAGCGCAACTTATGGTCGGGCATCCTCTTCGGCGTGGGCCTGGTGGCCTTCATCGATGAGACCGTCTTTCACCAGTTGCTGCACTGGCATCACTTCTACGATCTGGGAACTCCGGATATCGGATTGGTGTCGGATGGGTTCTTCCACGCCCTGAGCTGGGCAGCCACAATCGGCGGCCTCTTTCTGCTTGCGGATCTGCGGAGGCGCGGCGCTTTCTGGCAGATGAGGTGGTGGGGCGGAGTTCTCCTTGGCGCGGGGGCCTTCCAGCTGTACGACGGTACGGTGCAGCACAAATGGTGGGGTATTCACCAGATCCGCTACGTGGAGGATGTGCTCCCGTATGACCTGACATGGAACATCATTGCCGTCCTTCTCATCGTCGCCGGGGTTACCTTGACGGTCCGCACTCGGCGCAGTGGCATTCCTGCCGGGTGAGCCGGTGCATGATCACGCTTCCGGACCGGGCATCAGCCCCGACATCATCATCGCCCTCCCGTTCGCGTTCGTACTCGCGTTCTATGGTGGCTGCGCGATCATCCAGTGGCGGCGGGGCCGTCCGTGGCCCTGGTACCGCAGTGCCTCGTGGACTGTCGGCATTGTCACAGCCGCAGCAGGATTCGTGGGGCCGCTTGCGGCAGCCGCCCACCAGGACTTCGTCGCACACATGTGGGCGCATCTTCTCGTCGGCATGGCGGCGCCGCTGCTGCTTGTTCTCGGCGCTCCCGTCACGCTCGCCCTGCGTTCGATCGACGTTGGCTCCGCGCGCCGGTTGTCTCACGTTCTGAACAGTTGGCCGGCCCGGTTCCTCACCGCTCCGGTCGTGGCTGCTGTTCTCAACGTCGGCGGGATGTGGGTGCTGTACTCCACACCCCTCTACGACGCGATGCGAGCGAGCTTCCTCGTCCATTTGATCGTGATGACCCACTTCCTGCTCGCCGGATACCTGTTCACCGCGGCGATCATCCCGATCGATCCCGCCCCGCATCGTGCCGGATTCCCGCTCCGAACCGCTGTCGTCGTCCTTGCCCTCGCCGCCCACGGCATCCTCGCGAAGACGCTCTACGCTCACCCGCCGGTCGGGGTGGACGGGCTGGACGCGCAGGCAGGCGCGATGCTGATGTATTACGCCGGCGACGTCGTGGACATAGCGATCATCACTATTCTCTGCGCCCAGTGGTATCGGCGATCCGGCCGGAAGCTCCGCGGTCGCCAAGGCGCAGCACCGCTCGCGGCCTCGGCCTGATCGACGGCTCGGCAACGGCAACTGTCGAGGTCGGACGGGATGTCAACCCCTCGATTCATCGATACGGGTAGGGGTATTCTTCTCGGTATGTCCCATCATTCGGTTGACGGCCTACTGCGCCCGCTGGTGATATTGCCGCCTCTGGCTGGCATGTTCTTCGCGGCAGTCACCTTGATGACCACGCGGGCGTGGGGGTTCTCTGTGGTCTCCGGTGTGGTGGTGTTCTTCGGCAGCTTCGTGGTGCTGGCCATCATGTACTTGTTCGTCGATGTTGCCGACTCGGGTGAGCGTCGGGTGGGCCCCTATGAGGATTCGGAGCAGAGCAGATGACCACGACGAATGTCCCACCGGTGGGCGCACGTCCGACCGAGCTTCCCACTCGCCAGGCGGCTCTGATGAGCCATTCCCGTGTCGAGCAGAAGGGCAACGTCTTCGTGAAGTGGATCACCTCCACTGATCACAAAACGATCGGGTACATGTATCTGATCGCGTCGATGATGTTCTTCCTCCTCGGTGGAGTGATGGCCCTCGTCATCCGCGCTGAGCTGTTCGCTCCGGGGATGCAGATCATTCCGACGAAGGAGCAGTACAACCAGCTGTTCACGGTGCACGGCACCGTGATGTTGCTTCTGTTCGCGACACCTCTGTTCGCCGGCTTCGCCAACGCGCTTCTTCCTCTGCAGATCGGCGCCCCTGATGTGGCGTTCCCCCGACTCAACGCATTCGCGTTCTGGCTCTTCCTCTTCGGCGGAACCATGGTCATCGCAGGATTCCTCACCCCGCAGGGAGCGGCCTCATTCGGCTGGTTCGCCTATCAACCACTCGCTGGCGCCAGCTTCTCGCCAGGAGTCGGGGGCAACCTCTGGATGCTGGGGCTCGTGCTGAGTGGATTCGGCACGATCCTTGGCGCGGTCAATTTCATTACGACGATCATCACGATGCGCGCCCCGGGCATGACGATGTGGCGCATGCCGATCTTCACCTGGAACACTCTCATCACGAGCCTCCTCATCCTGGTCGCGTTCCCGGTGATCGCGGCCGCTCTCTCCGCCGCAGCGGCCGATCGAGTCCTCGGTGCGCACATCTTCGACCCGGCGAACGGTGGGGTCCTGCTGTGGCAGCACCTGTTCTGGTTCTTCGGTCACCCCGAGGTGTACATCATCGCGTTGCCGTTCTTCGGCGTCGTGTCCGAGATCTTCCCGGTGTTCAGCCGCAAGCCCATCTTCGGGTACAAGACCCTGGTCTATGCGACGATCGCGATCGCTGCCCTGTCCGTGGCGGTGTGGGCACACCACATGTATGTGACGGGCTCCGTGCTGCTGCCGTTCTTCGCGCTCATGTCGATGCTCATCGCCGTGCCGACGGGTGTGAAGATCTTCAACTGGATCGGAACAATGTGGCGAGGGTCCGTGACCTTCGAGACGCCGATGGTGTTCGCCCTCGGCTTCTTGGTCTCTTTCGTCTTCGGCGGTCTGACGGGTGTCATCCTGGCGGCCCCGCCGCTCGATTTCCACGTCTCTGACACCTACTTCGTGGTCGCGCACTTCCACTACGTGGTGTTCGGCACCGTGGTGTTTGCGATGTTCGCGGGCTTCTACTTCTGGTGGCCGAAGTGGACGGGGCGCATGCTCAACGAGCGTCTCGGATACGTGCACTTCTGGATGCTGTTTATCGGCTTCCACATGACCTTCCTGATCCAGCACTGGCTGGGCGTCGACGGCATGGTTCGTCGCTACGCGGACTACTCGGCAGCCGACGGCTGGACCTGGCAGAACCAGGTCTCCACTATTGGCGCGATGATCCTCGGGGCGTCGATGATCCCGTTCTTCCTGAACGTGTGGATCACGGCCCGCCGGGCGCCGAAGGTCACGGTAAACGACCCGTGGGGTTACGGTTCATCGCTGGAGTGGGCGACGTCGTGCCCGCCGCCGCGCCACAACTTCACGTCGATCCCGCGCATCCGCAGCGAGCGGCCCGCTTTCGACCTGAACCACCCGGAGGCGGCGGAGTTCGCCACCACGGCACCTGGGGAACAACAGCGCCAGTAGGCCACGATCTCCGTGCCGCCGAGCTGCTGCTAATCCCTCGGAGCTGCCCAGAATCGCTGGTCAGCTGGCTTCGCGTTCCTCCACGCTCGCGTCGCTGACTGACTGGCGAGGTGATGGAGTCGGTTCGCCGGAATCGGTTTCTCGCGCAGATCGGTAGATGCTCGTCTCGGGCTCGCGATGACGGATCGACTGGATCACGAACAGCGCCATGCCGAGTGCGACGGCGACGAACGACGCCCAGACGTTGGCGGGAATGCCCCAGAAGCCGTCGCTGGTCGGGTCGATGCGGATGGCTTCCAACCAGCTGCGGCCGAGGCCGTACCAGATGAGATAGAGCGCGAACGTGCGACCCCATCGGAGGGCGATTCTGCGCTCGAGGAGCAGGATGATCGCGACACCGGCGAGGTTCCAGAGGATCTCGTAGAGGAACAGCGGATGGAAGAGAGTTCCGTCGGCGAGGCCTTCGGGGAACTTCGCGTTCGTGGATTCGATCTCGAGTCCCCAGGGCAGCGTTGTCGGGAGGCCGAAGAGTTCGTGGTTGAAGTAGTTGCCGATACGGCCGATCGCTTGAGCGATGAGCAGGCCGGGTGCCAGTGCGTCGGCGAACGACCAGAGGCGGATTCCGGCCCGTCGGCAGCCGATCCACGCGCCGAGCGCGCCGCCGATCAGTGACCCATAGAGGGCGTTGCCACCATCCCAGATCGCGAAGATGTCTGCGGGATTCGCACCAGGATAGAAGTAGTCGCCGACGTGTGTGAAGACATGGTAGAACCGGGCGCCGATGATGCCCAGCGGCACCGCCCACAAGGCGATATCGATGACCACGCCCGGTTCCGCGCCTCGACGGGCGAGTCGCCGCTGGGTGAGGATCACCGCCACGATCATTCCCGTGATGATGCACAGGGCATAGGTGTGGATGGTGAGGGGGCCGATGGCGAACTGGGCCCAGTTCGGATCAGGGCTGGGGATACTCATGCGCACACCGCGCAACTATAGTCCCAGAGAGTCCGCATACCCACCTGGGTATGCGGACTCGTGGGATACTGAAAGGGCGTCGTCCATCAGGGACGTGAGAAGCAAGGGGTGCCCGAATGATCGAGACCATGGAAGCCAGCGTTTCCGAGGACACAGTCATGTCCGAGGAAGCCGGGGCAGCTCGAGTTGCGCAGCAGCGGAAGATCGTCAACCGTCTGCGTCGTGCTCAGGGGCAGCTCGCTGCGGTGATCACCGCCGTGGAATCCGGTGGCGAATGCCGCGATGTCGTCATTCAGCTCGCTGCAGTATCGAAGGCGCTGGATCGTGCCGGGTATGCGATCGTCGCATCCGCGATGCGCAATTGCGTGGCCGACCCGGAGAGCGAGTCGCTGACGCCGGACGAGTTGGAGAAGCTGTTCCTCACCCTCGCGTGAACAACCGCGCCTACCGGTTGAACAGTCGGGCGAAGAACCCCGTCGACGGTTCGTTGGCGTGTCCGTCGCAGCGCTGCGACCGAGGGATGCCGCGCATCACCTGATCGACGTGCTGGCCGCACCCCTTCCACGTCGCCTTGCCGCACTTCTTGCAGGTCACTTGGTAGCACATGGGGTCTCCTTCAATCGTTGCTACGAGAGCATCAGGAAGAGCTTTTCGATCTCTTCCGTGGTCATATCGGTCGGTTCCTTGTCCGCATCATTCACGGAGAGGCACTCTTTCAAAGCGTCGGCGACGATCACGAAGCCCGCACGGTTCAAGGCGCTCGTCACCGCTGCCAGCTGGATGACGACATCCCGACACCCCGCGTCGGCTTCGACCGCGGAGATCACCGCGTCCAGTTGCCCCCGCGCGCGTCGCAAGCGGTGCACCACGCGCCGCTGAGCGCCAGAGTCCGCTCTGCCGGCCGGAAGCGAGTCGGTGAGGACTGTCATTCCGATGCACCCGCGGAGGCCTCGTCCAGCTGCCGACGCACATCATCCATATCCAGTCCGCGGACGGCAGTGATGACCTGGTCGAGTTGAGCCTCGCTGAGGGCCCCGGGTTGCGAGAAGACGATGATCCCGCTGCGGAACACCATCAGGGTAGGAATCGAGCGGATGTTGAACGCGGCTGCGAGCTCCTGCTCGGCTTCGGTATCCACCTTGCCGAACGTGATGTCCGGGTGCGCGCTCGATGCGGATTCGAACACGGGCGCGAAGGCGCGGCACGGGCCGCACCAGGCGGCCCAGAAGTCGAGAATCACGATATCGGTGCCCTCGATCACTTCGCGCAGTGCAGTGCCGGTCACCGTTGTGGTGCTCATCCGGTCACGCTGCCGTGTCAAGGTGACCGGGGCAGCGCTGTTCCACGGGAACCCCGTAGAGCGCTTCTTCCACGTGCTGCCCGCAGCCCTCCCAGGTGGCCTTGCCGCACACGTCGCACATCACTCTCGCGCACATCTCTGTCTCCTTCGTTCGGGATCATCGACAATCGTACTATACCCCCCAGGGTATTATGGTTTCATGCCTTCCCCCTCTGAGACACCTGAACGCCCGACGATCGGACAGTGGGTGACCGGAGTGGATGTGCCGGTCGTGAACGAGCGAGCCGTCCGAGCATCTGCCGGCATCCTGTTCCTCGGTGGCTTCGCTGCGTGGATGTGGGCGTTGGCGACCGGGGACTTGCAGCCGATGCGCGCCTTCGGCATGGTCTTCGCGGTGGAGATGCTGATCCGGCTCGTCATCGGAACGGCCTACACCCCGACTCTGCTGCTGGGCGCTCTGCTCACCCGCGCGCAACGCCCGGAATGGGTTGAGGCTCGCTCGAAGGTGCTGGCGTGGAGCCTCGGATTGGGGATGGCATTGGTGGGATGCGTCAGTCTCGGCTGGCTTGGGCTTCCCGCGGTGGTCGCTCAGACGATCTGCGGCGGATGCCTGCTTCTTCTGTATCTGGAGACGGCGTTCGGGTTCTGCGCGGGGTGCGCTCTGGCGCGACGCTTTTCGCCTCGCAAGCCGGAGCTGTGCGCCGGGGACACGTGCACCTACACGCCCCCGCCGCGGGGCTCGAAGCATTCAGTGCTGACGGACTGACGACATTCAGGTTAGAGGGATGATGGTCGCCACGAGGGTGACGACCGCGATGACGAGCACGAGCACGGCGAAGCCGATCTGCAACCCCTTGCCTGGGAGCCTGGCCGCCAGACGTGCACCCGCGAGCGATGCGATCATCGCGGGGATGGTGAAGGCAACGGTGAGGGAAAGGTCGATGCCACCGATGCTTGCGTGCGCGGCGGCACCGGCCAGCGAGTTCGCGACCGTAACGACGAGCGAGGTACCGATCGCCAGCTTCATCGGGAGACGCAAGAGAAGGGCCAGCGCAGGAACGATGACGAACCCCCCGCCGACGCCCAACAGACCTGTGAGCATGCCCACGCCCAGACCGATGAGAACGGCATGGATGAGCCAGCGAGGATGCCGCTCTCCCCGGGATGCATTGTCGGGGATCGGTCGGAGCATCCGCACGCCCGCGACGAGCATGAGCGCGCCGAATCCGATCAAGAGCAGCGGTTGCGGGAGCAGTGCGTTCACGGCGGTACCCACGAGTGCTGCCGGAATGCCGGCCGCGCTCACGGTCGCCGCGACCGGCCAATCAACGCCGCCGCGAAGGCGCGGCACTACTGCGGTGGATGCGGAGGCGATCGCCATGACGAGAGATGCAGTCATGGCGTCCGCGACCGGGACTCCGACCAGGCCGACGAGCGCGGGCACGGAAATGATCCCGCCGCCAGCGCCGACCAGTCCCATGACGGCGCCCACGACGACGCCAAGGACGACGACGAGGAAGATCACCTCAGACGCGCACGTAGGCGGCGCCCGCCCATTGCTGCTCCGCAAGATGGATGACGGCCGATGGCACGGCGGTGACGCCCTCGGACAGCTGGTCCTGCTCGACACCTTCACGTTCCATGCTGTTGCCGCATGCAGCGACGTCGATCATGCCTCGGAGCGTGTCGACGAGGTCCTCGTCGAAACCTGCGCCGCTGACAAGTCCCGCAACAGCAGGCCCCTGCACAACCACGCGGATGCGGGCTTCCGGAAGTCCGTAGCTCGCGTTGCGAGCAACTCGCAGTGCGCCGGTGATCACCGCGGGGTCAGAGCCGAAGGCGTGGATCAGAAGCATGTGCTGCTCGCTCACGATTGCACCGGCCGGCCCGACTCGATCCAAGCAGACGTGCCCCCAGTGACGTTCACAGCCCGGATGCCTGCGGCCGCCAGTGCCTCACAAGCTCTGGCGCTTCGACGCCCGGATTGGCAGATCACATAGACGGCATCCGTCGTATCGATCTCGGCACTGTGATCTGCCACCTCCCCGAGCGGGATGTTGCGGGCACCCGGCACGTGGCCGTCCCCGTACTCATCCGGTTCGCGCACATCGATGACGACGGCGGAAGGGATGGCGGCAAGCTCGTCTACAGAGATCTCGTTCATGTCCACGCTTCTTTCACGACTGAGGGAGGATCAGGAGGCTACGGGTGTCTCCACCGGTTGGCCGGCGCGCACCCACCCGAGGTAACTGCCTTCGAGCTCGACGACAGGGATTCCCGCTCGACGCAGTGCCTGGCTGGCGACGATGTTGCGGGCACCGCTCTGACAGTAGGTGACGATCGTCCGATTCGAGGGAAGTTCATCGCTGTCCCACAGCACCCGCCCGGCGCCGATCCGGGTCGCACCGGGGACATGCCCGACGGCGTACTCGCTCGCCTGTCGGACGTCGAGAACGAACGCGTCCTCGAGGGTAGCCACCGACTCTGGAGAGATCGTGTTCGAGGGCACCGTGGGGAGGTCGGCGAGTGAGGTGATGAAACCCGCGTACGAGTCGATGCCGACCCGGATGAGGTGGTCGCGAACTTCGATGGCCTGCGTACCGTCGTGAACGAGGAGCAGCAGCGGGCGCTTTTCGCGCTCGGGATCCACCGCCCACGCGCCCCATGCCGCCGTCTTGCCCACAGCTGGGATCGCCAATGCGCCCGGAATGGAGCCCGCCCTCACGGCGTCAGGGGTGCGGGTGTCGACGAATACGACGTCATCGGCGTCGACGGCACCGGCCGCGCGGTTCGTGTCGAGTTCGACCAGGTCGGGGAGTGGTCCGAGGATCGAGGGGCCATCGCGATTCTCCCGCTTCATCCGCGCGAAGTATGCGTGCGCATCAGGTTGCCCGTCCAGAAGCTCTGCGACGAATCCGTCTCTGTCGTCGGCGGCAAGATACGGCCCCCACCAGGCGTGCAGGCGTTCGTAGCCCACGGTCGTCGACGCAATGGCGCCGAGCGCCTTCCCGCACGCGCTTCCCGCACCGTGCGCAGGATGAACCTGCACGTGATCAGGAAGGGCGAGGAAGACCGTGCGCAGGCTGTCGAACAGGTCCAGCGCACCCTGGAATCGGGTGTCCACCCCGCCGGCGGCTTCGTCCAGGAGATCGGGTCGCCCGAGATCGCCGACGAAGACGAAGTCACCGGACAGCACGTATCCCGGTTCGTCAGCGAACGCGCCATCGGTGACCAGGAAGACAAGGTGTTCAGGGGTGTGCCCGGGCGTATGCCGTGCCTGCACCCGGATGTTCCCCACCGTGATGATGTCTCCGTCGTGCAGGCGGTTCGCGGGGAAGCCATACTCCCAGTCGATCCCACCCTCGCCGGAGACGAAGATATCAGCGCCGGTGGCGTGCGCTAGTTCGCGTGTGCCGGAGAGGTAGTCCGCGTGAATGTGGGTCTCCGTCACGGCTGTGATGCGCAGCCCGTGCTTCTTCACCGCATCGAGATAGATCCCGATATCCCGTCGCGGATCGACCACGACGGCGTCCCCCGTGGCCTGGCAGCCGATCAGGTAGCTGGCCTGAGCGAGATCCTCATCATAGAAGCGTTCCAACAGCATGACATTCCCTTCGAAAACCTCACTCCAGCATACCCCCAGGGGTATGCATGTCAAGGTGGCGGTGCGAGCGTGAACTCGGTCGCCTGGGTCGTCGCCAGGAGAATGGCACCCGAGCGCAGCGCGAGTGCGGGCGCGGGGCCGGGGTCATCGACGAAGGCTGCGGCATCGACGTCCCGTCGCATGTATCCGCTCGAGGCGGTGAACCAGACGCTTTCCGTGGTGGCCGACACCGGCTGACTGGCTGACGGAACCTCGTCCTGCCAGAGCTCGCCCAGAGACGGAGAGACAGCGACCACAGCGCGTCCGGTTGGTGTGTCGGTGGTGAAGAAGACAATGTCCTCAGCCGGCGTGGAGAGGGTTCTCGCAGCAGGTGTGCCCGGAAGAATCGCAAGGAGCGTGCCGTCGTCGAACCGGTGGACCGTGAACTGAACGCCGTCGGCCGTCGGCCACTCGAGGATGAGCACCCCGCCCGCAGGGATCGTCGAGTCTGCCGTGACGCGCGCCGGACCGCTTGCCCCGGGTGGCGCTTCGGGCTCGGACTTCCACAGCAGAGGGGCTCCGTCAGCTGCCGCATCCCGCACGGCCACCCCGGTGGGCGTGTTCGAGGCCAGGAGTCCGCCGTGCGCGTACGCCGGCCGTTCGGTGTCGGGCAGGTCAATCGCTTTGCCTGTGCGCGGTGAGAGCGCGGTCCCCGATGCCGGCTCATCGATCAGAGCGCCACCCAGCATCTCGACTGTGATCAGGCCGAGGTCGGACATCCCGCCGTTCACGCTCACCGGCCCCCACGCCACGGCCCCGTCGTCGCGAAACGCAGTCGCCGTGGTCTCTGTGGCGATGACACCGTCGTGCAAGGCCGCGTCGGAATCGAGGATGACGAGCAGGTCTTCCCCATCGACTCGCGTGACAGCGAACCCCGTGCAGGCAGGGTTCGTGCGTGCTTCCCATTGCTGTTCTCCGTCTGTCACGACGAAGGTGAGTTCCGCTGACTGTGCGCTCGGATAGCGGACGGCCACAAGACCATCGCCGAACCGGGTGGGGGACCGATCAAACACAACGGTGTCGCTCGCGGCCGAGACCTCCCCGGCGGAAGCTCCCAGCGGCTCGTTCGTGCATCCCGTCAACACCAGCACGGCGGCGACTGCTGCGCAGGTCCAAGTCAGGCGGCGGTTCATCGCTGATCCCTGTCGTGTCGGCCGCGCGGTGATCCCTGCTGCAGATTCTCGACAGAAGTTGCCACCCTGCGGTTCATGATGTGCGCTACTCTCAGCTGTATACCCACGGGGGTATGGAATCGGAGGGGTGTCATGCCTGTTATCGCTTTTCTTGGATCGACCGCTGGCCGCTGGGTGCGGGGCATCCTCGGCGTTGCTCTGAGCGCGGTCGGTGTGATCGCGGGCCAGTGGTGGCTGCTCCTGCTTGCCCCGGGTCTGCTCTTCCTCGCGTCAGCTGTGTTCGATTTCTGCCTGCTCGGACCGTTGGCGAAACTGCCGATGCGGGGCCCAGCATTCCGCGCGGCATGTGCTCGACCTCGTAACGCGTAGACGACCCCTCTCGATCAGCTCGGGCGGCGCACCAGGACGACACTGTCGATAAGCGTCGCTCGGCGCCCACCCGGACCGATCGCCTCGCGCTCGTTGAGTTCGCAACGGTCGACGTGCCAACCGTCGGGAAGATCCATGGTCGCGAGATCGCTTTCCGGGGTCGGGAAGCTCGCGGAGGAAGCGGATGCGGCGTCTGCCCAGGGGGGCGGCGCTGCGTGAGCCACGACAAGAAGCGAGCCGCCCGGCGCCACGAAGTCCTTGCTGCGTCGCACGATGTCCGACCTCGGGATCTCCACCGGCCAGGAGTGAAGAAACGCCGACGTGACGAAGTCGAACGTCTGCGTGGTCGTCCACTCGCTCAAGTCGGCTGCGACAAAACTGACAGCGTTGGCGTCCAGGCCGACACTCGCCGCGGCGGTGCGAGCTCTCTCTACGGCAGTCTCAGAGAGGTCTACGCCCACCGTCAGCCACCCGCGGGATGCCAACCACACGGCATCGCCGCCTTCGCCGCAGCCGAGATCGAGAGCTGATCCGGGTTCCAGGGACTCGGCGACCTCTCGGACGACCGTATTGACACGCCCTGACCACACGGCTTCCGAACTCGCGTATCGGGCCTCCCAGAACGCCTGTGCGTCAGAAGAATCTGCGTCCGTCATGGTTGGCTCGCTTTCTGTGATCGTGCGATGTCTGGGGGCGTTGCGGAGGCCGCGGTGTCACGTGATCCCGAGAAGGACCGGTGTGAACAGTGCCGCGATCCACACCGCGAGGACGAGGAGCGCTATGAAGAGCGCCCTCCGCACCCCCTTACGGTGAGCAATGTCGCCCCACAGGTGGGCTCGGGTTTCCTGCCGCATCGCTCGATTCGCTTCGCGGCGAATCACTGGGTCGTTCATGTCGAGCTGGCCTGACCGCGCGTGCGCGGCGATCGCCGCCGATCCGGAGTCGTCGTGAGGGTCGTTCGTCTCGGGGATTTTTCGAGCCATCGTCTCCTCCTTCGTCTCCGACGGGCCGCGCGACCAGGCTATCCCGATATACCCCGTGGGGTACATCGAGCTGGTGCTCTCGGTCATTCCGGATCCCTTGTTGGGGCGGCGAGACGCTTACGGCGACGGCTCCACAGGGCGAGGATGAGGGCAGCGAGGATGAGGACGAGAGTGATATCGACGAGCGGGTTCGCCAACATGCTCGCGTTCGCCTGCAACCAGGCTTGAGCCTCGACGGGAACGAGTTCAGGTGCACCCACCAGGCCGTTCGTCACCCAGAAGAGGATGCCGACGCCGGTGACGAGCAGGCCGGTGATCACTGACGTCGTGTGCCACTCGCGACCGACAAAGGTGAAGGTGCGGCCGCGAAGCACCTGTCTCCCGCGAGCCCCGAGCTTCTGCCACAGCGCGGCGATCAGCAGCAACGGAACGACCATCCCCGCGCCGTAGACAGCCAGAAGCGCTCCGGCGGCCACGGCGTTGCCGCGGGTCGCCGCCAGGGTCAGGACGGCGCCCAGAATCGGGCCGGCGCAGAAGCCGGCGATGCCGCTGGCTGCGCCGAGGATCGCGGTCTTCGCGATGCCCGATTTGGAAGCGGCGCGAGCGTGGAGATCCGCACCTGCCGGAAGGAGGCGGGCAGGGTCGAATCCGAAGCCTAGAGTCTGTGCGATACCCAGGGCGACAAGCACCACAGATGACACGAGAACGACCACCTGACGATGCGATACGAAGAGCGCTCCCAGTGCCCCGGCCCCGACCCCCAGCGGGACGAGAACGACGAGCAGACCTCCGTAGAAGATTGCACCGTGGAGCGCGAGTCGAGAACCGGTGCCGATCGTCGACGCAAAGAAGGCGGGCATCAGCAGTGCCGCACACGGGCTCAGGAGCGCAAGCACTCCTCCGACGAACGCGGCAACGAATCCGATCTCCACGGCGGCCTCAGCGCGCCGATTCCAGTGCGGCTTGGAACGCGTCTTCGAAAACCTCGGTCGGCTGCGCGCCGATGATCGGCTTTCCCCCCAGCACGAACATCGGCGTCGACGTCGCGCCCAACTCGAGCCCGAAATTCTGATTCTTCGCAATCACCTCCGCTGTCGCAGGGGCGTTCAGATCAGCCGCGAACTTCTCCGTGTCCAAGCCCACGTCGCCTGCCAGAGCGATGAGCGCCTCTTCGCTGAGGTTGGCCTCTGTGCGGTGGTGTCCGTCTGCGAAGAGAGCGTGGTGATACTCCCAGAACGATCCCTGCAGGGCGGCTGCATAGGAGGCTCGTGCCGCACGCTCGGAGGCAGGGCCGAATACGTTGACGTCCCTCACTTCGATCCGCAAGTCGCCGTTCTCCGCGTGTTCCATCATCGCCGGCAATGTGTTCTCGCTCCACAGTGCACAAAACGGGCACTGGTAGTCGGAGAACATCACCAGGACCACGGGGGCATCAGCTGGACCAGCTGCGAGGAGATCGCTCTCGTCACGGCTCTCCGCCGCAGAAAGGTCAGGCCCCGCCGGATTCTCCACCACGGTGGGGCCACTCGACTCCTCGGAACCGCTCTCAGAAGGAGTGACAAGCGAGAGTACGAGCGCGATGAGGATGCCTACGAGGGCAAGAACTCCCACCGGCACCACCCAGGCTGGCCAGGGCCGGGGCGTCTGTGCGTTCGTCATGAGTGGACCTCCTGGTCGCAGGCTGAGTGGACAGTCGACTATCCAACATAGTCGACTATGTCAGATAGTCGACTATGCAAGGTAGTCGACCTCGTGTGATGATGGTTCCATGCAGCGCGCCGTCAGTGACTTCTTCCGGGGGCAGCGGGAGAGCCTGATACTCGCTGCGCAGGCGCTTCGAAGCTGGGGGCCGCGGCAGGTCCTGGCCTCGATAATCACGGCGGTACCGGTCGTTCTCGTGATCGGGTTCGTCACCGTTCTGATTCCCAACGATGTGTTCGCTCGCGATATCCCGCCAGTGTGGTGGAACTGGCCTGTCCTGCTTCTCACGGCGGCCATGTCAGGAATGCTCGTTGGCACGTACGTGAAGGGTGACTCATCGGCCGGCGCAGCGGATCCCGCTCTAGAAGAGGCCGCTGCTAATCGCAGCGATCGTCGGAGTGGACGACTCGGTGTGGCCGGCGGACTGTTGACGTGGTTCGCGGTGGGATGCCCGGTCTGCAACAAGCTTGCGCTTCTCGCGTTGGGGTATTCGGGAGCCATTGCATGGTTCGCGCCCTTTCAGCCTGTGCTTGCCGGCGTTGCGCTGGTCGCGACGGGAATTGCGCTCGTTGCGCGGCTACGCGGTCAGGTGGCATGCCCGGTGTCGCGACGTCGGGCACGGGTGGCGGCATGAGAAGTCCAGCAGATGGACCCCGCGGGGTGCTTCGCCTCGGTGCGCTCGAGTCGCAGGTGATGGATGTGCTCTGGGAGTGCGGCCCCGCCACAGTCCGAGATGTCATCGACGGACTCCCCACTGACCCTGCGTACACCACGATCGCGACCGTGTTGGGAAACCTTGATCGGAAAGGTCTGCTGGTGATCACAAGGCAAGACCGGTCGACTCGATATGCCGCCCGCGTGAGCAGGCAAGAGCATGCAGCGGGCCTCATCGAGCAGGTACTGGCAGGTACGCACGACCGCGTGTCGTCGATACTGCAGTTCGTCGATTCACTGCCCGAGAATGAGCTCGACCTTCTCCGTGACTACCTGGATCGCCGCGACGAGGCTGGACGGCCGTGATGCCACTGACCGTCGCCGTTCTTCTCCTCGTGGGAGGAGCGGCCTTCGCAGTTTTCGGCCCGTGGCTGTTGCGTCGAGCTGCACCGGCGCTGGTCCGCATCCCTCGCCTAGCGATCGGACTGATCGTCGGCGGGATGCTCGTCTGGATCGGATCCGTACTGGCCATCGGCCCAGTGCTCGCCTGGGCCGGGTCCGGACCTGTGGTGCTCTCCGGGCAGGCTGCGGATGTCTGTCAGCGTTGCTTGGCGGCGGCGAATCCCTTCCTCGACTCAACGACGAGCTCGCTCGTTCCGACAATTCTCTTCCTCGTCATACCAGCGGTCGTCGCGCTGACCTTGGGTGTAGCCACGAGCGCACGGATGCTGCGGAATGCGCGCAAAGCGCGTGTCACCGCCGAAGCGGTGCGGTCGGGATCGGTTCGTACCCGCCTCCACGGTCACGAAGTCTCCGTCATCGACAGCGAGACAGTCCTCGCCCTCACATTCGCTTTGCGTGATGGCGGCATCGTCCTCTCCTCGGGCGCCATCCGCTCACTCGACCACGACGAACTCGCCGCAGTGCTGGAACACGAACATGCTCACCTGCGACAGCATCACCATCTGATATCTTCACTGGTCGACGGCATAGCTGCCTATCTCCGATGGGTGCCTCTCGTTGCAGCAGTCGCCGAAGCAATCCCTCACTATCTCGAGATCGCGGCCGACAACCATGCGCGCCAGGCCGTCGGAACCCCCGCTCTTGTAGGGGCCCTACTCAAAATGGCGAAGCCTTCTCCTGATACATCCCTCGACTCTCACCCAGCTGCGCTGCATGCCGCCGGTCCTGAACGGATCAGGCAACTCGTGCGACCAGGGGGCGGACTGTCCGGCGCAGTCCCACTGATCGCGATCGCGGCGTACCTGTTGGCCTTGGGCATAGTCTCCATTGCCATCCAGCTCCCCTACGCGTCCGCTGCGATCACCGGTTGCGTCTGACGAAGTACCCAGATGGCTGAGACTCGGCCCGCGGAATCAGGTAAGCTATACAAGCGGACCCGCCCAGTGAACACTGGCCCACGGGTCCAGCTTCTTTTTCCGGGCTTATACAGCGAGCGGGCCACCGTTCACGTCGACCGCACTGAGAGACGGGTACCACGGCCACGCGAACCGCTTCTCCGGCAGCTGCAGAATGTGCTGATAGCCGGCATAGGCGACGAGATCGGCGAACTGCACCAAATGGCTGCTGTGCGAGTGCTGAAACGCGG
This sequence comes from Microbacterium sp. PI-1, assembly GCF_004337555.1. NCBI lineage: Bacteria > Bacillati > Actinomycetota > Actinomycetes > Micrococcales > Microbacteriaceae > Microbacterium > Microbacterium sp. PI-1. The sequence goes on from NZ_SJYZ01000023.1 coordinate 18,872, forward strand.
GATCCTCGATGAGGGAACGGGTAGCGAGCTTGAGCTCTCGGTGTGCCGCAACATAGCTACGGTCGGTGCCATCCCCATCCATGTATAGAATTCCGAGCTCACCCGCAGCCGTGAGGCGCTGATCCAGCCGGGTGACGAGTTCACCATAGACACGTGAACGTTCGTCAGCGAAGGCGCGCCCGCGCAGCGACGTCTGCGAATACATGGTCCCCACCGACAACCAAGGTGCTGCCGCAAGCATCCGGAACGCGTCGTCGACGACGAGCGACCGTTTCGCCTTATGGCGGTTCCACGAAGGATCGAGCGACGGATCGCCGCGGCCATTGACGAACTTGGTGGCATGCAGCTCGTAGGTCACCGGGACCTGCTGCTCACGAGCGAGACGATGCCGCCAGTCCAGTACTTCACGCAGCGCGACCTGCCAGTCGTCGATGCGCAGCTCCAGCCAGCTGAAGGTCGCGTAGCCGCTGCGCTCGGCACCAGAGTCGTCGACATAGATGAGCCGCACGGGCTTAGATGGTGGTGGGTTCATGATGTCTCCTGAGATTCGGGTGTCGCGTCCAGCGCTCGCTGCGCCTCACGCTCGGCGCGGGCGCTCGCGGCCTTCTTACGGCGGGCGGCGCGCGAGGTGTGGCCGTAGACGCCGGTGAGCGAGTAGTACATGTGTGTGGTGCTTCCTGTGGGTGAGAGTGGGGCGGGCCTGACATCCGGGCGACGCTTGATGAGGCGCTCCGCGAGAAGTTCAGTGATGCCTTTCTGCGCCGATTTTGCGCTGATCCCGTACCACTCGGGCATGTGTTCATAGGGGAGCCAGACCTCCTTGGTCTTCTTCGAGTTGGTCTCTTTCGCGATGACGAGCAGCATTACGAGAGCAGGGAGGGAGAGCTTGGCGAACAGGCCATCGGTCCAGAATTCGTCGGGGAGGGAGAAGTAGGCGTTGTACCTGTCTCGGCGCCCTCCGGGGACGTCGTAGTCTGCAGCGCCGTCCTCACGGCGGGGCCGTGGTCGACGCAATCGCCCTTCCTTCTTCGGCAGCTCCACTAGTCCGAGATCCGCGAGCTCGGCCCATGCGCGGGAGAGCGTCGACGGCGTCCAGGTGAGACCGCTCTTGGAGGTGAGTGCGCGGATCCAGATCGACCCCTCGAGGGGGTTTCGGCGCTCCTCCAGCCAGGGCCAGCAGGTGAGCAGGAGCAGATAGAGCAGCAGCGCTCGGTGCTTCCGCCCGTGCAGCATCTTCGATACCGTCGATGCTCTCGGGGCGCCACGCTCGGGCAGCTGGACGAGGATGCTGCGGATCTGGGTGTACCTCCTTCGGGACAGTGTCGTCATGGCCTCCCTCGTTTGCTCGGGAGTGGCAGTGGTCGTTTCGGAACTCATGAGGAGATCGAACCACATTCACCGTTCGCCACTCGGCAAATCGGCGAAGTCTCACTTGCCTTTTCGCACCACACAGTGCGACTCACCGCTGCGATTCGCCGTTGCGACTCGATGCGACTCGATGCGACTCACCATTCACGATTGCGTACAACCGGTGACCACTCGGGGGGCCAGTTGCCGTCCGTGAGCAAGTCGAGGAACTGATCGCCCCGTTGCCGGCTGCGGCGTGTCGCGGCTAGGCCAGGATCAGTGCGGGGCCGGCGAGCATCGATCCAACGAGGAGAACTATGCCGGCGATCGCAAGGGACGGCCCGTGAGGGTGCTTGGCCGCTCGTCCACGAACGCGACGGGCCATGATCCTGACCGCGCTGATGACGAAGGCGATGGGGAGCAAGTACAACGTGAAGAGCCCCGCGTAGGGGGCGATGGTCAACGCGAGCGCGCCGGCGAACTTGATGTCACCGAATCCGCCGCTCTTGGTGAGCGCGAGAAGAGCGTAAAGAGATGCGAGGATCCCCGCTGTCACCCCCGCGATGACGAGAGGAGCGGCGTCGTGCCGCCACGCGGAGATGCCGATCGCCTGGATGATCCCGAACACGGCCAGTGCCCCGGTGAGCCGGTTGGGGAGCGTGTGGGTGCGCTCATCGACAACGGCGAGACGCGCGGAGCGGACCGCCGTGACGGCGACGACTACCCAGCCGTAGGCGGTGCCACCCAGGACAGGTGCGGCGGCGACGAGCAGGAGGCCGAGGACGGCAGCACTGAGGGAAATGAGCGTCCACGGCCCTGCGAAGGACCGCCGGGGGGTGTAGGCAGGTTCCAGCAGGTACGTGGACGGCTCGGTCACCGTGCTGCGAGCCCGGGGAGCTTTTCGTGGGCGTCATCGAGCAGCTGCTGGGTGGCGTCGTCGATCTCTGCGTCGACGCCGACGACTTCGAACATGGCGCCGACGATGGTGTTGAACGCGTCGACGTCTCCGGCGGCCATGGCGGTCTCGATCTCCAGCCGCCATCCGGCCTCGTTGAGGCGGTCGGCGGACTGGGCGATGCGGGCGGCGAGGCGGGCATCGTCGAACTTGCCGGTCGCGAGGGCGCGGTGGGTGAGCTCGTCGGCTGCGTCGAGGATCGCGGCGCGCATGGTCTCCTCGATCGGTCCTCGCCAGGCCCACCAGGCGCCGCGGCGCTTGAGACCGTCGAAGGGCTGGCCGCGGACGAGGCGGATGGCGCGGATCAGGTTCTCGTTCGGGGTCGTGCTGAGGTCGGGACCGATGAGGTCGCAGAAGTCGTGCCAGTCGGTGCGGATCTGGTCGTGGATGGTGAAGCCGGCGCTGCTGCGGCCCTCGGGGAGGAGCGGCTGACCGAACGGGTCATGGCCGAGTATGCGGCGGAGCTGCTTCGCGAGCTGGCGTGCGTTGTTGTTGTCTTTGGAGAACGTGTCGGGCCAGAGCTTCTTCTGCACGAGCGCTCCGGGGACGGAGGGGGTGTTCTGCAGGAGGAGGAAGGCGAGGAACTCGATGCCGCGGCCAGGGATCGCGTCCATGTCGACGTTAAGCGCATCAACGGGGCCGAGGAGACGAATGTAGGGAGCGGGCCAGTCGGGGACTTCCACGCTCGGCACGTCGATGTCGGCGGGCTCCTCGTCGGCGCGTTCGTCGACGACGGACACGGGGGCGGCCTCGGGGATCTCGACCGCCGCGGTGGCGACGGGCTCGGGGGCTGCGGGCACCGCGGCGACCTCAGTCGCTTCGGCGGCGGGTTCCAGCTCGTCCTCAGCCGTTGTGACGTCGATGAGCTCGGTCGTGGTCTCGGCAGGCTCTGCCTCGGCCGCGGCATGGGCGTGTTCTTGCTCGAGGTCGACGGGCTGCGCTTCGCGGTCGGTGGTGGCGAACAGGGACCGCACGAGCTCCAGTTCTTCGCCTGCCAGGATCTGCGGGCGGAACGGGAGGGGCGGGAGGGCCCCGCCGCTGCGGTACTCGGCGTCTTCCTTCGAGGTCACCTCGACGGTGGCACCGGCTGCCAGCGCGGTTCCCTGGGCGATCGTGGCAATGCCCAGTCGCGGCATCCGTGCGACAAGGTCGGCGAGATCGTCGCGGAGGGAGCCGATCGGAGTCTCGGCCAGGATCACGATGTGCGGCGCCCAGGTCTCGATGTCGGTGGCGCGCGATCGCGCCTCGAGCACTCCCCCGACGCCGTAGGAGTCCAGAGCGTCCCGACGGTCGTCGAGGTCGGCACGGAGGTTGCGCACGAGAGCGGGGATGTCAGCGACCTGGTGGATGCGGATCCGATCGAGATCCCGGGCCAGCGCATCGTCGAGGCCGACGAGGGTGACCTGGATCTCGTCCGACCACGGGTTCGTCGCGAACTCGCACGCCAGAGCGTTCAGCATCCCTCGTGCGATCTCTTCGTCGCCGGTGACGTTGAGGGAGCCGATCTGCTCGAGGTCCAGCAGCACGTAGCCGCCCTGTGCGTCCGTGCCGATGGTGGCGAGGGCAGGGTACGGGGACACTGTGGGGCGGTCGGGGGCCTGCGCGCGGCCGGGCCGGACGATCCAGGCGGTGCGGTCCTCGTGCATCGACTCGAACGGTTCCGGCAGATCCGCGGGCGCGGCCAGGTACAGGGCCACTTCATCGTCGGCGACCCGGACGGCGAGCAGCTCGGGCAGCTGCTCGCCGTTGTCTTCGGCCCATGCCTGCAGGGTGCGCAGGGCGTTGTCGACGTCGGTGACGCCGATGGGGTTCTCCACCATCCGCATCTCCAGCTCGAGGTCTGCCACCTCGGGCTCTGGCAGAGCAATCCGCTCTCCCTTGACGCGCTTGCGGCGCTGTCGTAGTCGGCGCGCTCCCAACGCGCCTAGAAGACCGGCTACGAGCAGTCCTGCGATGCCTCCGGCCGTCATCAGAGGGATCGCGATGTCGGCCTCGTCGGCTGTCTCTGACGCGTCGTCGACGGCGGGGGCTTGCTCAACCACCGGGCGGTCGATGGATTCACCCATGCCGCGCACGTCCGTGGCTTCACCGGCGCCAGCGCCTCCGCCGGCACCTCTGCCAGCGCCTCCCTCTGCACCGTCCAGGACAGGTGCATCCGTCGAGGGAGCCTGCACCGACTCGTCAGGCGTCGGCGCCGGCGTCGTCGGCGCGGATGCCTCTTCGACCGGAGCCTGCGTGTAGACGCCGGGGATGCTGAGCTGCCAGCCGGGGAGGATGAGATCCGGGTCGGTCAGGCTCTGACCGTCGGGCTGCACCCCCAGGTTCGCGTTGAAGATCTCCACGAATCGCTCGCCCTGGCCGTAGTACTGGACGGCGAGATCCCACAGAGTGTCCCCGTCGACGACCTGGTGCACCACCTGCTGCTGCTCAGGGGCCGCAGGAGGGGTCTGTGCGGCCTGAACCGAGGCCATGGCGCTGGACAGGTCCAGCGGGCTCGCAGAGGCATCCACGGTGCCGACCGAGTAGGAGTCTGCTGACGCCGGAGCGGGGGCGGCGAGAGCCCCGGCGCCACCGGCGAACATGACCGCGACTGCGGCGATCAGACCGGCGGCCAGCTTCTGCTGGCCACGGAACACGGCGACCTTCTTCGTGGTCTTGCGTCCGCCCATCGCGGCGACGAGCTCGACGAGGAAGGGGATCGCGAATGCCGCCCACAGCACCCAGATGACCAACGGCAGGATCTTCGTGAACATGATCACGTTGCCGTAGTCGGGTGTGAGGGTGACGATCGCGTGCCACTGCTGAGCGGTCGGGAACGGATTCCCGGCGAGCGCCACGAGGGCTGCGGGGATCCCTACGAGGATCCCCGTGAGGAGCAGGAGCGCGCCCGCCCCGGTGAGCAGCTTCTTCATCGTTCGTTCCTTCCGGTTCAACCGCCGAAGGTATCGCCGTCCTGTGACACGTTAACGGACTGCAGCTCACCCACACGGACTGTCGTCGACGTCGTCGTGGTCGGCATCGCAATCCGGCCAGACTGTCCGCCACCAGTCCACTCAACCGCCCACGTCGACGTTGCCGACAGGGTGAAGGTGCCGCCATCGGACTGGTGCTGGTACCGGAATCCGCAGGTGGGCGAGTCGACCGCTGCCTGGTTCGCCATCGCTGCAGCGTCGAAGGGGGTACCCGCGCCGCAGCTGAGGCTCTGTCCATCGCCCGAGGTCCAGGTGAGCGACTGCACGCTCGCGGTTCCAGAGACTGTCACACCGCCATACGTCGCGGTGCGTGAGATCGGCCCCCACGTGCTCTCCGTCGGCTGATCAACCCACAGCCAGACCGGGATACCCACCCAGGTCCGTCGGTACGGAGCCGTGCCTGCAGGGTCGTCCGAGTGCACCTTCTGCTCCGGCGCCATGCCGATCTCGATCGGCTTCAGGACGAACGTGCGTGCCAGCATCCCAGCCGCCTGAGCGGGGGTGTACCGGTTCACACCGGGAGGAGGCGTCTCACGCCAGACACTCGTGCCGTAGCAGAGGCGACCGCCGCAGTCCGCGGGCTCGATCGGCAGGCAGGAGTACCAGGCACCTACGCTGGCGTCACGCCCGGTGGGAGCAGGGCGCTGCGGGTCATCCAACGTCCAATAGCACTGGATGTCGTTCGCCCACCAACCGCCGTCCTTCGAGCACGGAACCTCTCTCGGCTCGCCCTCCTTCGGCGTATACGTGCAGGTCGTCGGGCCTGGCGTGAAATCAGCCGGCCCCGTACCTGGAGTCTCCGAGCCCGGGCCTCCGGGAACCTCTACCTCGACATCACACACGACCTGACCCTGCGAGTTCGTGTGACAGTTATTCGCTGCGGCGGCGGGGACCGAGAGGGAGACAGACACCGCGATCACGGCCGCGAAACTGACAAGGACTGCTGCGCCGCGACGCGCCCATGTTCTCAACACAGCGGCGCCCCTTCCATGCCCGTCATCTCAGTCGAGTTCGATACGAACCAGCCTTCAAAGTCCGGGCTGTAGAGCATCTCGACCTGGTACGGGAAACTGCCCTTGGGGATGTCCGTGTTCTCGACGCCGTCCAGCAGGAACGTCGTACCGGTGTTGTCGCTGCATCCGAAGAGATTCACGGCTCCGAGTGGATCGACCTCGCCATTGCTCTGGCTCGTGAGGGGAGCGACATAGGACAGAGCCTCATTGGCCTGCCATCCGAACGGCTCCCCTTCCACTGAAGTCTTCTTCTCGATCTTGTTGTTGTAGGTGTCCTGCATGATCGTCTCCATGCGGGTTCCGGGCCAGACGAAGTTCACCAAGTAGTCCGGCCCGAGATCAGGGTCCGCCATGAAGTCGAACTGCGCCTGCTGGAAGGCGATGTACGCGGTGTTCGCTGCAGCGACGGCTTCGGCTTCGTCCTTCGGCGCTGCGACGGGCGCCTGGGTCGGCACTCCGGTCGGCTCCGCGGTCGGCGTCGCGCTCGCCGTGGGCTCCTTGGTCGGCGTCGGCTCGCTGGGCGTGCATGCCGTGAGCATCATCGCGGTGACGGCGAGGACTCCGGCAATGGCGGTTGCTGTGCGACGGTTCATGATTCTCAGTTTCCGATCAGTCGGGCGGAGCCGGTTGCTTCGACGGGGATGGACGGGAGTCCGATGGGTCCGAGCATATGAGGCTCATACGTCATGTTCACGGTGACGGAGACGGTATCTCCGGTGACGGTAACGGTCCCTCGGACGTCTGCGGATGCGAGGTAGTTCTGTGCGGCGGTGGCCGCCATCTGCGTGGAGAGGTCGAAGGCGTCGCCGTTCGTGCTGGTGCCGGTAGCGGCGTTGGTCCCAGCTCGAGCGGCGCTCTGCGCGATGGTGAGGGCCTGCTGCAACGTCTGCATCTTCCCGAGGGAATCGGTAGCGAGGCCGGCGAGCATGACGAGGACGATGAAGATCATGACGTACCAAGTGAGGAACTTCACGGGTCACCTCTCTCGGTAGGGGTCGACGGGACTGTGAGCGGTCTTCTCGATGGTGAACGTGCCAGGGAGGGGGATGCCGGGCATCACGAGGTCACCGGTGGAGACGGTGCAGGTGATCGTGGCGGAGACGGTTCCTGCTTCGCCGAGGCCTGTAGTGAGACCGTTGCCGCCAACTCGAACGTCCAGATCGGTGCACTGGACGTTGTCGCCGAGGACGACCTGAGCTGCGGAGATGGCGTGCGGAACGGCGTCGCCGGCACGAGAGAGCGAGGCGTCGCGGGCTGCAGCGTAGGCGGCAGCTTGGACGGTGTTGTTCACGTATCCGTGTCGGCCGAAGAGCAGGATGAGGCTGACGAGCGCGACTGCGCCGATGCTCATGATCGTCCAGCCGGGGAGGTCTTCGAGATCTCCCCGCTCGTCACTGAACAGTTTTCTGAGGAAGGTCTTCATGGTGCTGGCACCCACCTCTCAACAGGTCCAGTGAGTGTGTACGTCGCAGGCGGGATCAGGCCGCCGGGGATGACCTCGGTGGCCTGTCCGGTGATCGTCACGGTGACAGACTCCGCCGTGCGGTTGACCGTCACCACGGGGTCGCGCAGCGTGCCCGGCATGGACTCGAGCAGCTGGATTGCCGCTGCCTGTCCTGCTTCGGGCGTCGACTCGTACGAGCGGGCGACCGTGTAGGCAGACTGGGCCGCGATCTGCGCGGCGTTGGAGGCGGTGAACCAGACGAAACCCTGGACTCCGAGCAGCAGCAGGAACATCGTGCCGATGATGAGCACGACGGTGCCAGCCCACCCGTCTTCGCGCGAGAGCTTCGCGCGAAGACGGGTGAACCATCCCTGCTGCTGTCGGATTCGCATGGTCATCCGGGCAGCACGCTCTGGATGTAGCTGAGGCCCCACGGGCCGAGGAAGCCGATGATCGCGAGGCCGGCGAGCACGCCGCCGACGATCCAAACGGCCTTCCAGGGGATTTCATCCATGATGTTTCCTTTCGTTGGTCAGATGGTGAACAGGCTGTAAATCGGAGGGAGCAAGACAATGAGGATGACGGGGAACAACGTCATGTAGACCGGGAGTCCGCTGCGCTTGGTGATCTTCTTCGCCGCGTCCTCATCGGCCGCCTCGACGAGCGTTCGCAGATTCTGATCGGTGGCGAGCAGCTGGTCGCGAAGGCTGACCCGAGCTTCGGAGAGACGCATCGTGCGGCCGAGCTCGATCAGTGACGGGATCTCGATCTGAGCGCCGAGACGCTCGATCGCGTCCCACTTGGTCGTGCGGGTGAGTTCGGCCCGCGCGTACTCTCGGCGGATCCGCCGGAACACCCAGGTATCCGAGACGGAAGCGGCATCGTTGAGAGCGGTGTCTGCGGTGGTGCTGCCGAGCAGCGCCACCGCGACGAGCTTGAGGTAGACGCTCACGAATCGGGTGAACTCTCGGCGGGCAGCTGCCGCGCGGGCTTTCACCTGCCCGTCGGGCATCATCCACATGATGAGTGCCAGCACCGGGCTGACGAGGAGGGGCAGCGGGAAGGGCTGTCCGGTGAAGACCTGTGCGAGGAGCGACAGGACGACGGGTGCGAAGAGGCCGAGGATCGCGAGCTGGAACTTGCGCGCGAAGAATCGGGAGACGGGGATCTCCAGGAGGTCGAGATCTCGGGTCGGCGGCGCCAGGAACTTCACCTGCGGGAGGTTCTGTGAGAGCCAGCTCCCGATCCGGTCCCACTGGGAAAGCGGAGGGCTGCTGATGGTGGGGGCCACGGATGCTTCGCCGAGACGAACGAGTGCATCGCCTGCTCGGACGGTGCGCGGAGCCAGGACGAGGAGCGCGATTGCGAGTCCCCCTCCGACCAGGAGGCCGGGGACGGCGGCGATCAGTGTGGGGTTCATGCGCCGACCTCCGTCGAAACCGGGGCGCTGAGGAATCGAGGCTCCGGGGGCACCCGAGTGATGGCGCGCGCCCAGACCATCAGCCCGACGAAGGAGCTGAGGATGAGACCCAGCGCCACGCCTCCGAGGGGAGTCCGGTAGAAGTCCATGTTTCCGGTGCCAGCGAAGAAGACGAGCATGACCAGAGTGATTCCAACGATCCAGGTCATCGAGATCATCGTCTCGCGCGGCTTCTTCCGCTCTCCCTCGATGAGGATCTTCTGCTTGGCGGTGGCGCTCAGGCCTTCCGAGACGCTCTCGAGTGCTCTCGAGAGGCCGCCGGCGTTGAACTCTGCAGCCTGGATCAGGTAGATGGTGACCTCGTCGGCATGGGAGTTGTCCAGCTCGTCAGCGAACGCGCGAAGGGCGTCAGCGGTGGACCAGCTGGAACTCATCCGCGTGTAGAGGCGGTTAACCGGCGCCTTGAGCATCTGAGGCACGCTGCCCTGGGTGATCCCGATGACCTCTCGCAGAGTGAAGGCGCCGGTATCTGCTGTGCTCGCGAGCGATCGCGCCCAGTTCTCGAGGGCGAGGATGAGGTCGCGTTCGTACGTCGACGGCTTTCCGAGGAGAGCCGGCACGATCGTGATCGCGGCGGGGACGACGATCACCATCACCGGGAAGCCGGAAATGATGGCGGCAATAATCCCGAGGATGCCACCGACGATGAGACCCGTCTTGGTCTTCTTGCTCACCTGACCCCAGCGGGTGCTGAGAGATGGCTTTGTCGGCGCCTGCTTCGGAGGCGCGGGGCGGAAGTAGAGCGCGACCATGATGAGTCCGCCTACGAAGGCCACCCCGGCCAGAGAACTGACGAGGATCATCCGCGGATCTCCTTTTCCCAGTCGTACCCGGCGCGCCGCAGGGGCCCGTCGAGTTGGGGAGACGGATCCTCCGGGTTGGTCCAGTCCTTGATGTTGGGGTCGTACTTGAACAGCTTCGAAGCCATCGGGAGGCCCTGGTCATTGGGGCGGACTTCAGCAACCTCGGTAACGACCCGTCGCCGAGTCCCATCGGGGTTCTCGAGCTCGCTGATGTAGAGAATGAGATCGAGACTGTCCCCAATCCGATTCATGGGCACAGTGTCATCCGTGAGCCCTTCCTCGCTCATGAGGACGATCGCCAACCGGCGGATTGTGTGGTCCGCACTCCGCGCGTGAATCGTGGACATCGATCCACGTCCTGCTTCCATCGCTTTGAAAGCGACGGGCCCCTCGGGGCCTCGGATCTCAGCGAAGAGGATGCGCTGCGCGCTGGAGCGAACGGCGAGCATGAAGCACTGGTCGAGAGTGAATCCGGCTGCGCTGTCGGCGCCGGCGGACTGCGGCGGGATGTACTGCAGATCCTGCACCTGCCAGTGTCGATCAGGGAGCTTGTTGAGGTACAGCTCCCTTTCGGTCTCGATCGTGACGATCTTCTCCTCCGGCCGGATGGTGGACATCAGCGCACGGAGCATCGTCGTCTTTCCTGCACCGGGGAAGCCAGCGACGATGACACACAGATTGGCGCGGGACGCCGCGGCCATGAAATCGGCGATCTTCTGGGAGATGGTCCCGTTAGCCACCATGTCGGCAAGCTCGATGTCGACGAGGTTGTGCTTACGGATCGTGAGGTTGGTGTCGGAAGTGATCCCGACACCCGTCGCCGACAACCGCGCACCGCCGATGTCCAGGTCGAGGTATCCATTCGGCTTGGTGAACGTGCGTCCTCGGTGCGACGCGATCTCGGCGATCAGGTCTTCGAGGTCTTTGTCATCTTCAGCGATCGGGCTACGTCGTTCACGGATTCCGTTGGTCTTGGTGACCACGACGTTCGCGTATCCGACAACGGAGACGTCTTCCACGTCAGGCTCGCGGAGGTACTGCTGCAAGCGGCCATAGCGGTGGGCCTGGTCGAAGATGGCCTGTGTGTAGTGGGCCTTCTTCAGATCCGTCCAGTCGTGATCTGAGCCCTTCGCACCAGCGATGCGGGTGGTGTACCGGTTGATGATGACCTTGATCTCATCGATGGTGCGCTGCTCGAACTCATCTTCCGGATCCGGGGAGGCGGTGGCGACGTCGAAGGAACGGCGCGACCGGCCGATCGATTCGTCAGCCGCGGTGAGCTCGCGAGTGAGCTGCTTGACGATGTTCCAGTCCACCTGCAGGTATCCGTCGGCGCGGATGGCGGCGGTCTCCCGGCGGCGAGAGCGTGCGCGCAGCTTCTCCTCATCCGGTTCAGTTTCGGTCGGGTACGCGGCGGCGAGGTCGACCGAGTTCGCGTACACCTGCTCGAGCTGTTCGCTGTCGGTGTCGTCGACGAGGTGCAGGGGCGGTCGGCCTCCGGTCATCGCTGCCAGCAGGTGGTGGTTGCCAGAGGTCGGGGCAGGCTGCACGGGAGGGGTGGCGCTGCTGCTGGGGCTGAGCATATCGCCGAGGAACGGGCGGGTGGCGATCTCGATATCGGGCTGGTCGGTCATCAGCTGACGCTCCTCTGATCGCGGTGGCGCAGCACCCAGAGATCCTGGGCGACACTTCGGATGGCCCGTCGATACGCGTTCTTGTTCGGCTTGGGGTCGGGGCGTCCGTGTGAGAAGACGGCGGCGCCGTCCGGGTCATGCGGCAGCGTGGACACCACGGGGAGAACATGGGTGCCGAACTCCTTCGTGGAGACCGCTTCTGCTGCAGGGGAGGTGAGCAAGGTCCAGTAGCGATCGCCGGCGAAAGCACGTGCACGCTGATTGATATCCGGCAGCTCGAGCCGACGGTAGGCCCTGTTGAGATCGATCATGGATGAGCTCGCCGTGACGAGAACCCACTCTGCGGCGTCGAGAAGAGGCAGACGAGGGTCGTCGACGTCCAGGTGACCGAGGTCGATGATGACGTCGATGCCGCCGTCGTCGAGGCCGCTGAGCAGGCGCGGCAGCTTGTTCCACAGGCCGCGGACGCCGTCGACGATGGCGTAGTTCACGAACCCGGGAATCACCCAGAGCTTGTGGCCGTCGGGGATAGACGGGATCGGCATGTCGGGGATCGGCGGCAGATCGTGGACGGGGATCGCGATCTGGTAGTCGCCGTCCAGGAGGTCTTCAGTGTCGAGGGCGTTGCGCGCCAGGGCGAAGGCGAGCTTTTCGATCCCGCCGTCGGTGGTCCGCAGGTTGGATCGGAAGAAGCCGGCCATCAGCGTCGAGACGGCGCTCGTGTCGGCCTCGAGCAGGAGGACGGGTCGCGGCCAGTGCACGGCGAGTGCCGTTGCCGCGGTCGTGACCCCGGGGGCTCCGGCGAGGCTGGTGAGGGCGATGATGGCCATTACTTGTCCCCCGTTGCGAGGTAGAGAGCAATGGAACCGGCAGCGCCCTTGCTGGTGACCCCGGGGGCTGCCTGGGTCGCGACGTAGACGTCGACGACGACGTCGTTGCTGTTGGGGATCGGGCGCACCTGGGAGACGACAGCGGGGATCGTCTGGTCCGCGGTGACCTCGACATCGACAACGCCCTGCGCCGGAACGGGAACGAGGATGACGTTGTCTCCAGCGGTGAGCTGCTGGGCGGGGAGCCGACCCGGCTGCAGCGTGAGTCCGATGAGCGCCTTGCCGTCGGGGACGGTGAGGGCGGTCGTGGTGGAAGTCTCGGTGATGAGGCCGCCCGCCGGAATGTCGACGGAAGCGATCGTCCCGAGGATGTCATCCGCCTTGGTGGCGGAGATCGCGGTGGTGTTCTGCCCCGCGGCGATGGAGATCGTCGTAAGGTCGTCCTTCTCGATCGTCTGGCCGCGGGTGATATCCCCAGCGGCGACGAACACCTGAGTGGCGTTGCTTGCGGCTTGGAACATGAAGATTCCGCCCAGTGCTCCGAGGAGGAGGAGAGCGAGTGCGGCGAAGCCCCAGATCCCGGAGCGACGGGTACGGACAGGTTTGACGGCCGAGGAGGCGTCCTTGGATGCGGGGGCCGCGTCCGGGGTGCTCGGGGTGAGCGGGGGTGCCGTGATGGTCACGTCGTGTCCTTCCGTGAGGGCTTCTACCTAGAAGGGGTGCTCTCTCACGTCTGGAACCGACAAACTGATCCAATGTTCGGTGCCACCCCCCGGTGGTTCAGCCCAGCCTACAGGCTTTCATTATTTTTGAAAGCCAATAGGCGACTAAGCCACCTTCTTTAGCGCCACCTTCAGGGTAAACCGCTTCGGCGTTATATCGGTGGTCGGTGGCGATCATCTCGGTGCTCACAGCTGATCGTTACGCGGATGCCACAATGGGGGTCATGACCCCCGACTCTCCCGACGAGCGCGCCCGCGTGCTTCGCGCCTTCGGGATCCCCGCACTGCGGGCGGGAATCATCCGGGCGACCCTGACGCGGGGCTCCGTGACCGCGCACGACCTGATGGAAGATCTGCAGGTGGGGCGAACCACCCTCATCGCGCACACTCAAGCGCTGGTCGATTCAGGGATCCTCGTGCAGGAGAGTGACCCGTCGAAGCTGGGCGCCCGATCAGGTTTCAACCGGCTTGTGTGGCGCGTAGATGAGCAGGCGCTGCGTGAGCAGCTCGATCTGTTGGCGACCTCTCTCGGCCTGACCCGGTGAGCGCAGAGAGCGGCCCCCACCTCGACTGAGATGAGGGCCGCTGATCAGGCGTCTCGCTGTGCCGTCCTCTGTCAGAGAATCTCGCCGAAGGCGACGCGGAGACGCTGCCGTGAGCGCTTGATGCGCTGGTTGATGCAGTCGACGGATACGCCGAGCTCCTGAGCGATGTCTGTCTGCTTCTCCTCACCGAGCGTGACGCGGGCCAGCAGGGCGGTCTCTTCACGGGTGACGATGCCGTTGTCGACGCCCCAGGAGAACAGTCGCGCGGCGAGAACTTCGATCGGCTGCTCCGGTCCATTCCATCCGCCGGCGACCGCCTCGAGGACATCGTCGCTCACGGGGGTCGTGCAGTTCGCGACGACCAGGTCGTTCTGGGTCTTCTTCGGGCTGAGCAGTCGCAGCAGTCCCATGGTGAGGTTCGCATGCACGCGCCGACGTAGGTGCAGCTTGTACTGGCTGATCATCTCCCAGGCCATGCTGATCGCGTACCCGACGCGGTCGGCCCGGTCCATGTCGCCGAGGCTGCGGACGCGGTGCGCCATCCGCTGCGCGGCCGGGAGGAGGAGCTGCACGAGCGTGCGCTCGGCGATGCGGTCGCCGGTGTGAGCGAGGCTGATCAGCTCGATGAGGATGGCATCCTCTTCGGCCAGGTATGCGTCCCGGTCGCTCGAGCTGATCTGCTTGCTGCGGGCGGCGCGGTGCACCTGGTGGATCTCCTCGAGCAGCTCGCCACAGAGGCGGATGCCGAGGGCACCGAAGTAGTGCTCGCGGGGTGCGTGCGTGGTGGACCATTCGAGGTTGAGACGCGTCATCAGCGGTGCCAGCTGGATGGTGGAGGACATCGGAGCTCCCAGAGGTGTTGTGGACCTGATCGCCCTCGACGTTCCTCAGCGCGCGTGTACCCGTACGTGTATTAGCCCCTTCTTCGCTGCGTGATCCTCTGGCGAGTACACGCGCGAGATCCGCGTGATTCCGGGGAAGTTCACGTGTACCGGCGAACTCCGCGAACTTTTTCTCGATCTCTTTGTCGGTTTCGCCCGTTTCTGGCTGCCCCTTACAGGTAGGAGGGCCCATGCCGGGCCCGGGATCGACGGGAGAGATCGAGATGGGCTCACAGGCGGGTCGCGACGTGGAGGAGATCGGGCCTGAGCTTCTTGGCGAACTGAAGAATCAGGCCGAGGTGCTCGGGGTCTACGACGAGGGGCAGGACATCGCTCTCGATCTTCATGAGGGCCTGTTCGATCAGGCGACCCGGGAGCGGGCACTGGCCTTCCTCCAGTCCCGTCGGTACGAAGACGCCGCGGAGACCTACCAGCGCCTCACAACCGGTCCCGTCGACCTTCCGCAGCGCAACACGACGGACGGTGCGGCATGAAGCTTTTCGGGAAGAAGAAGCCTGCCGAGGCGGCGGCCGAGGCACCCATCGACGACGGCGCCGCAGAGTCGTCCGGCTTCACGAACGGCTCTCTCCTCGGTTCGAAGGCCGTCTCCGTAGTCGTGCTCGTCGCGATCGCCTGTGGGCCGATCGCGATCGGCATGTTGGTTGCACGCGGACAGGGATCCGCTCCCGTGGCGGCCGCGGCCGAGTCCAGCGACCTCACCCCGCTGCAGCAGGCAGCTGGATCCTTCGCCATCGGTTTCGTTGGCAGCTGGCTCTCGGCGACCAAGGAGGACAGCACGGCGCTGGAGACCTACGTCACCACCGCTCCCCCGGGACTCGGCGACATCCCCTTCGAGTATCGCAACCTCGCCGTGGTGGAGACAGCGCCCACAGAGGACGCCACCACGGTCACCGTCATGGTCGGCGCCGATGTGATGGAACAGGCGGTCGAAGAAGAACCGACATGGGTTCGCCGCTACTACGAGGTGATCGTTGACACCGCATCCGACCGCCTCAGCGCCATCGGATACCCGGCGCCCGTTGTCGGCCCGCAGTCGACCGCGGGAGCCGCAGGGCTCGGACTCAACACGCAGCTCTCCTCTGACTCCGCCGCCGTCGAGACGATCCAGCTCATGCTGGCCGCGTACCTCATCGGCCAGGGCAGCACGAGCTCCTACCTGACGCCTGGCGTCACCATCCCCGCAATCTCTCCGGCACCATTCGCCCTCCTGACCCCGGTGTCGTTCTTCGCCGAGGAGCAGCCGTCCAAGTCTCCTGCCGACGGTGACACGACCCTCGTGCAGGCTCTCGTGACCCTCCAGACCGCCGAAGGCCGCACGGTCACCGCCACGTACTTCGTCGACCTGACCGCTCGTGCTGGGCGGTGGGAAGTCACCAGCCTCAGCACCTCCCAGTCCTCTTCGACCGCCCAGGTCGATGAGTCCCCTGCACCCACCCCGTCATCGACCGATGACACCACCGAAGGAGAAGACCAGTGAAATCTCTCATCCAGCCACTCGCCGCCGGATTCGACCACGTCGGCACGCAGCTGATCGTCCACGCCGACGGCATCATCGGCACCGCCAACGGATTCAACAACGAGCTGTACGCCCTCGTCGTCAACGGTGGCCTCACGGTCATCGTCGTCCTGTTCCTCATCACCGCGTTCAAGAAGGGCTTCAGTGCAGGTGCGGTTCTCGGCGGACTGTTCGTCGCCGGCCTGGCGTACTTCGCACTGAACGGCGGCCTCCAGCTCATCGGCAACCTGTTCCGCGGCGAATTCTCGTAGGCCCAGCCCATGAGCACTCCCGATGCCGAGCGGCCACGCGTAAGCCGCTTTTACACGAGCGTTCGCCGCATCCCCATCATGGTCGGGAAGGCGGGCAACACCCGTCTTCCCGGCGGGCCCTACTCGGTCCCGCAGTTCATCGCTGGTGGTGTCGTGCTCGTCATCGGGTGGAACACGATGAGCGTGTGGGGGCCGCTGTTCGGCACATTCCCC
The DNA here is from genome assembly GCF_004337555.1 of Microbacterium sp. PI-1. Lineage (NCBI taxonomy): Bacteria > Bacillati > Actinomycetota > Actinomycetes > Micrococcales > Microbacteriaceae > Microbacterium > Microbacterium sp. PI-1. Next base: position 35,499 of record NZ_SJYZ01000023.1, read on the forward strand.
CTCGTCCGCATCGTCGCACTGCTGGGAATGGCCGCCGTCGCCCTGTACTTGGCCGGCCAGCTTCCTTCGACACGACGCAAGATCCATCACATGGCCGCCGACACGGTGGGGGCGATCGCAAATCCCGCAGCGGGAACGCTGAACGGTCAGCCAATGAAACTGCGATCGCCCCATCGCCTCACGGGAACCGTCCTGATCGTGGGCGCTCCCGCCGTCGACGAGCCCGCACCCATCCGCGTCGCCTCCCCGAGCCCCGCACCGGTGGCGGTTCCCGCCCCGTCGATCAGCGCGGCTGCGGAAACTCCCCCGATCACCCTCGCCCCGTCCCCCACTGCCCCGGCTCGCTACGCGTCGGGGCTTGACCGTCTGCTCGAGCAGGCACGCATCAAGGAGAGCTGACATGCGCATCCCCGACATCGCGATCATGGGCCACCTGAAGTGGACGCGCACGGGCACCGTGTGGGCCACCTGGCGCCTCGACGGACTCCCCAAGGGCCTGGGCGGTAGCGAACTCAACGACGTCCGACGCAAGATCCACCGCGCGCTGGCGCAGGGTCTGATCGGTGAGTACATGCTGATGGGCTTCGGCGGGATCGTCTCCCCTGAGGAGATCGCGAACAAGATGCTCGCCGGCGTCGACGTCAGCGAGAACCCCGTCTGGGCCGAGGAAGTACTCCTCAGCATGGACGAGTTCGACATGCGCCCCAACGGCCGCCGGGAGTACTGGATCTCCGTGCCCCTGCGCGTCCGCAGCCTCAAGGACAAGGCCCGCATGGTCTACGGCTGGATGGAGCACTCCGTCCGCGAGACCGTGGCGCTTCCGCTGCGCGCCCCCTCGGCCGAGGAGATCACCTCAGCGATGCGCGCTGCAGCTCGTATCGAGGAGGCCATCCCGGCGTCCTTCATCCCGCGTCGGTCGACCCCTGCCGAGCAGCTGTGGATCGGCACCCACGCGATGACCCGCGGGCTGTACGAGAACCCGGCGCCGGCGCCCCGCGCAGATGAGCTCCCCCGTGGGGCCACAAAGGTGCTGATCGACGAGCACCTGCAGCACACCACCACACCGAAGTCGTACCCGCTCCCTCACCTCGACGAGGGCGGTCAGACCGACTCGAAGGGCAAGATCAGCCGCATCAATCCGCTCGCCAACCGCTTCCTCAAGGTGACGGACACCCGCACAGGTGCGGCCAGCTACCAGGTTCTGATGGCACTGGCCGGCAGCCCGCGGGGTGGGTGGGATGAGGATCTCGACTGGGTCGGAGCGCTCGACGAGCTCGGCGTAAACGCCGACTGGGTCTTCCGAGTGCAGAGCCTGCGAGCCCGGGATGCGAAGCGTCGCAACGCCCGCGCAGAGATCAACCTCACCGACCAGATGGATCAGCAGGAGGGCACCGCGGCGATCACCGGATCCGGTGGCGATCTCGACGTCACTGCCCGCGACCTCAGCGAATGGCACCAGGCCCTCGGAGCGTCCGAGCGAGAGGTCGAGATCCAGGCCACGTTCATCGTCGCCGTTGCCGGAGACACCGCCGACGAAGCCACCGAACGTGCGCAGTTCACCAAGAAGTACTTCGCCGACAACCTCGAGTTCCAGTTCGACATCCCCATCGGCGGCCAGGAGAAGCTCTGGTGGGCGATGTGGCCCGGGCACCCATCCGAGCGCATCGTGAAGGAGTTCGCGGAGCTGACCACGGGCACGCAGTTCGCCTCGCTCGCCCCTATGACCTCCACGGACCTCGGAGACGGAACCGGTCTCCTCTTCGCCGACAACATCACATCGGGAACCGAACCGCCGGTGCTCCTGGACCTGTGGGGCCAGATCACGGGTGACGTCTCCGGTTCCATCGGCATCGCCGGTGAGCCGGGTGGTGGAAAGTCCGTCGCGATGAAGATCATCCTCGGCGCCGTGCACGACCGTGGCGGGCGCTTCATCGTCATCGACCGCACCGACGCCAAGGAGTACGGAGTCTTCGCCGAGTCGATCGACCCGTCCCAGACGACCATCGTCGACCTCGTCGCCCCGGAGTGGTCACTCGACCCGATGCGCATCTTCGGCGCGAAGGCAGGCGCCAGCCAGATGCTCACACTCTGCTCCGCCCTCCTCGGTGTGAAGGCCCGCTCTGCAGCAGGCGTGATGCTCGCCGACGTCCTCAACGAACGGAAGGCAGAGAACGCCGGTCTGACCAACGCCAACGCACTCCTCGCCCGCCTGACCGACCTCGGCCGCACCGACGAGACCGCCCGCGAGCTCGCGGGTCTGATGAACCTCTACGCCGACACCGAGTACGGCGCAGTCCTCTTCGACAACGACCTTCCGCCGCTGAACCTCGCCAGCCGCGGCATCGTCTTCCTCACCCACGGCGTCGCCCTCCCTACCAAGGAAGAGATCAACAACGCGGCCATGTTCGACCAGCTGGGCCTGGACAAGCTCTTCGGGCACGCGATGTACGCGCTACTGACCCGCATTTCCCGAGAGATCTGCTTCCGCAATGTGAACGAGCTCGCGGTGTTCGCATGCGACGAGCTCGCGCACATCACGGCCAGTCCCCAGGGGCTCGCCGAGTTCAACTTCTTCCTGCGAGATGGCCGCAAGCACGCTGCTCCGGTACTCGCCGCGTCGCAAGACGCGCGCGACTTTGGCGACGAGGTCACTCGTTCCCTCATCAAGAACCGGATCTTGACCCGGCAGACCGACTCCGTCGCGGCGAAGTCGAACCTCGAGTGGTTCCAGGAGGGGTTCAGCAAGAACCCGGCGAACGTGCAGACCGTCACCGAAGGTCTCTCGCCTCTCGGTGCCGACAACAAGGTGCCAGTGGGGCGCCGCGGTGAAGCGCTCTTCCGTGATGCCCGAGGCCGCATGGGGAAGATCCGCACGCGCGTCTCCCGTCGCCCTGACCGGGCCGCGGCCACCCTCTCCACCCCGAAGACCGTCAAGACCTCCACCGAGCAGGTGAACTCATGACCGCAATCGCACCCATCGCCCGCACCGCTGAGGGGACTCGTCGCCGCATCCGCCGTGTGTGGAAGTGGATCCGCCGCCACCCGCTGCGCACCGTGGCGATCCTCGTCGGCATCTGGACGATCACATCCATCCTCGGCGGCAACGTGATCCTCGCGTACGCGGCTGATGGGGACGCCGGTGCGACCCTGCCTTTCCTCGCCCCCATCGATGCCAAGGACAGCTCGGGGATCTCGATCGCCCAGTACGTGTCCCTGCCAATGGATCGTGGCGGCGTGTTCGACCCGATCAAGGCGTTCCTCGCACAGACCGTCGACGCGATCTGGGTTGCGAACCTCACCGGCCTCAGTTGGGGCCTGTGGTTCATGCAGTTCATCGTCACCCTCGAATGGATCGACTGGATCGCCCCGCCGATCGAAGCGATCTTCCAGATGCTCTCCGGTCTTCTCTCGCAGATCGGATGGATCCCCGTCGGCCTCGCCCTCGCCGCGATCATCGGCTTCGTCGCCATCATGCGCGGCCGCGTCGCCGCCGGAGCGACGGACATGGCCATCTCTGTCGCCGCGAGCGTCCTCGCTGTCACCCTCCTCGCGAACCCGATCGGTCTGATCACCGGCCCCGACGGTGGCCTTCGCACCGCACAGGCCTGGGGCGGATCCATCGCCGCATCGATCTCCAGCGGCGACGCATCCTTCCTCGACAAGATGCCCTCCCCCGACACCGCACGCGAGGTCGTCTCCGACGCCCTCATCGGTCAGATCATGGACGCCTGGGTGCGCTACCCCGCACAAGAGATCGTGTTCGGCCAGCTGCTCGAGGGCTCGTGCGCCACCGCATTCAACGACGCGATGATCGCCTCGAAGCCGTTCGAAGACGGAGCCGCCGTCCGTGACGCGATTCGCCCCTGCGCCCCCGATGCCGCCGAGTACGCCTCCAACACCAACATTGGATTCGTCATCACCGCCGGCATCGCTGCTGGAGGATCGAGCGCCCTGAACTTCCTGTCGCTCATCCTCGGGATGGTGCTGCTCCTCGCCTCCGGCTTCACCCTGTGGAGTGCCGGCAAGTGGCTGTTCTCCACCTACGCCGCAATCGCTCCGGGATTCGCCCGTCGTGCATGGTGGAGCTCGGCCCTCGGAATCCTCGCAGGCCTTTTCAGCATCGGCGCCAGCATCGTCCTGGTCTCCGGGTTCCTGTCCATCACCACCAGCATGATGATGGCGCTCGCAGAGACCACACCGCTGTCGACACTCGCGCAGATGATCGTCATCAATGCTGTGGTGCTCACGATGGCGATTGCGCTCATCTGGAACTTCCACAAGGCCAGGAAGGCCGGGGAGAAGCTCTCCGAGCGGCTCGCCCGTCTCGGCCTGGGCAAGTCCGCCGACCGCGCGCACCCGATCCGCGATCGCGCGCAGCGCATGGCCGAGAACTACGTCTCCAGCCGTCTGTCGTGGAACGCCCACCAGAAGGCCTCCACAGCTGCAGCAGCGGCCGCTGGTGCAGCTGCAGCAGCGACCGGCAGCTCTCCCGCGGCGGCCGCCACCGCCGCCTCCAGCGCGACGCCAACCCCCACCCCTGCCCCGCAGCCCGCGATCACCGGCATTCCGGCAGGAGCTGCTCCCGCGCAGCCGATGGTCGAGCTCACCCAGACCGATGTGAAGAAGGCGGGTGGAGTGAAGGCCGCCGCGACGAAGCTGCTGACCACCGGCGCATCCGTCGCTCTCGCAGCTGCGACCGGCGGCACGAGCGCCGCGGTGCTCACCCTGACCAAGGAGGGCGGCAAGTTCGTCCTGCAGCGCGGCATCGAGCAGGTTGCGTCTCGAGGTGACAAGGCCACCTCCACCGGCGACGGAGACCACGACGAGCGGCCTGCAGGGTCGTCATTCGCTGCGTACGGGCGCCAGATCATCGTCGACGCTGCAGGATCCAGCCAGATCGCACCCCGCGAGGCACCGTCGCGCACGAGTTCCTACCGGCCGAAGACGCCCGTCAGCACGCCCGCTACCGGGGCTGCGGCGGCCACCACGGCCACCAGCTCCGCCGTTGTCAGCAGCGCAGCGTCGTCGTCCTCGAGCGCACTTCGGGCTCGTCTGGCGGCGGCCGCGGCATCCGCCACCACAGGAGGCGTCAAGTGAAGAAGACCGGCGGTGTCATTGCGGGGATTACTGCGATCGCAGTGATCCCCGCCGCGGTGCTCGTGTACTGGCTAGTCATGGGTATGACGGTGATCTTCGGCGCCAACGCCGCAGGGTGCTTCCCCAACGAGCAGGGCACGACCCAGACCGCGGAGGTCGACGTCGCCGGCGTCCCTGCAGGCCCGATCGCCGGATACAAGCACGAGCAGCTCGTCAACGCCGCCCACATCGTCATCGCCGCGCAGAAGCTCGGCATTGACGGGCGCGGTCAGGTGATCGGCGTCATGACCGCGATGGGCGAGTCCAGCCTCGTCAACATCGGCTACGGCGACTGGGAGACCAGCGGTGTGACGAACCCTGACGGATCGGCGACATCCTCGATCGGTCTGTTCCAGCAGCAGAAGTGGTGGGGCACCAACGCGGAACGGATGAATCCGGAGACGTCGGCGACGAAGTTCTTCACCTCACTGCTCAAGGTCAGCGGCTGGGAGACCCTGCAGCCGACCATCGCCGCACACCGCGTGCAGGGCAACGCCAACCCGTACCACTACGCGAAGTTCTTCGACGCGGCGAGTGAGATCGTCTCCACCCTGACCGGTCTTCCGCTGACCTCGGGCACGGATGCCGGCAGCTGCGGTGTCGGCTCGACGGGCGAGTACCCGGCAGCCAACGGCACCGAGCCCGGGGCGTGGGGTGGACACCAGAACGGCCGCATCCCGGAGAACCTGCTCACCCCGATCCCCTGGCAGCCCGAGTACAAGCTGCGCGGCGACGCGACCCAGGCGCTCATCCAGCTCAACGCGGCCTTCAAGGCCGAGTTCGGGTACGACCTCCCGATCAACGACGGCTACCGCGACTACCCCGGCCAGGTCGAGGCGAAGCGGAAGTACGGCAAGAACGCGGCCGAGCCCGGAACCAGCAACCACGGCTGGGCGATGGCGATCGACGTCGGCGACCGCGGGCACTTGGCCATCGGCTTCAACAGCCAGATCTACGACTGGCTCAAGCGCAACGGACCCTCCTACGGGTGGGTGCATCCGCCGTGGGCGGAGCCCGGCGGACAGGGGCCAGATGAGGCCTGGCATTGGGAGTACTGGGGAAAGGCAAGCGCATGAGAATCCATCTGATCACCGCAACGGCAGCCGTCGCCGGCATGCTTCTGCTCGCAGGGTGCACCGCCCCCGACGAGATCGACGACCCCACCCCGACACCCACCGCGGTGCAGGGGCCGGAGCGCCCCGAGGGGTTCCCCACGCTGGGAGAGCCCGTCGGCGACGACAAGGCGGACTTCAAGAGCCAGCAGGAGGCGGTGGCGGCTGCAGAGGCCGCGATGACCGTGTTCGTGTCACACGACCGCGACTACGACGCCTGGTGGGCCGAGCTCTCTCCGCTGCTCACCGTGGAGGCGCAAGAGGCGTGGGCGTATACCGACCCGCGCATGATCACCGTGACGCAGCTGACCGGCGCGGCGACCATCGTCGACGCCCCCAGCTCCACTCTCGTCATCGTCGACGTCCCCACCGACACCGGCGTCTGGCGGCTCGAGCTCGTCCGCGCAGCTGAGGTCGGCACCACGGGTCAGGGCGCCTGGAAGGCCTTCACCCTGATGCCGCCCGAGACCACCGAATAGGCAGTTTGTCGGTTAACAGCGCCCACGCCCACCCCTTCTAAGTGAGAGCACCGATTCGAGGAGACATCGTGAAAGAAAACGACACTGACACCCTGATCTACATCCTGGCCGGGATGATCTTCGTCCCGCCGCTGCTGGCGAAGTTCGTCCCGGGCGTGAGGGATGCCCTCGTGAACTGGCACATCCTCGTCACCGACAACGTGCTGATCCCCTTCCACGACGGCATCGGCCTGGATCTCCCCCGAGTACTCATCGTGCTGTGCGCCGTCGGAGCGATCGTGTCTCTCATCGTGCTCCTGCTCCGCGCCCGCGCCGCCCGCAAGGAAAAGGCTGAGAAATGAGCCGCATGATCATCCCCGGGTCGACGCTTCCGCCACGCACGAAGCCGACTGCAGCTATCGCGATCGTCCTGTTCTCGACGATCGCGATCAGCATGTTCGCGTACATCACCTCCAACACCGTCGGTGCCGTGCTCATCGGGATCCTCGGCGCCCTCCTGATCGCCGGCACCGTCGCGCTCTACCTCCGCAACCGTGAACGTCACGACGACGCCGACCTGTTCCTGCACCGGGTGCATGGGATCCTCGGCTGGCCAGACCCCCACCGCGGCCAGGTCGTGCCCTCGAAGTACCGCGGCGGCTGGGTGGGGAAGCCGACCCAGCTCAAGGTGGTCTACAACCCGCTCGCCGACGAGGAAGTCCCCGAGATGCTCGCGGAGATCCGTCGACTCGCCAAGCGACAGTTCGGATCCGCGTTCAAGGTCGCCAAGCACAAGAAGAGCACCGTCATCCTGGTCGCCTCCGGCACCTCCGCCGTCGAACGCGATCGCGACGAGAAGATCGAACGCTCCAAGCTCATCGTCTCCAAGACCTTCGGCAGCAGCGCCAACACCACCGTCTCCACCGAGCCGATCACCCGCCAGGTCGACGGGAAGACGATCACGTCGACGAAGGTCACCCGCATCAGCGTCAAGTACGAGGTCGCCCCCAAGCTCTCCCGCAGCGGCGTGCGCGCCTCCGTCGAGTCGCAGATCTCCGGCGTGCTGGAGGGCCGCTGGAGGGCGTACTGGGATCTCCCCAATGACACCTTCTGGATGGAACCCCGCCCCGAGCTGCCGAGCGTCATCCCCAACCCGTTCATCGCCCCCGAAACTGTCGACCCGCTCGCCACCTACGACGACCTGGCCGTGCCCGTCGCGATCGACGAAGACGGCAACGTCATCAGCTGGCGCCCCAAGCAGGATCCCCACTTCCTCACCACCGGGAAGACCGGTAAGGGCAAGACCGTTTGCGAGCTCGGGGTCATCGGATTCCTCGCCGCGCACGGCTGGGAGATCTGGGGCATCGACGGCAAGCGCTTCGAGATGCTCGGGCTCCGCACCTGGCCCAACGTCAAGCTCATCGCTGGCCGCATCGACCACCAGGCGCGCGTCGCCCACGAGGTCTACGAAGAGATGCAGCGCCGCATGGCCGCCTACGAGGCCGGATCCATCCGCCTCGAGGAGTTCGTACCGATCCTGTTCGTCATCGACGAGTTCAAGACCTTCCGCAACGCGCTGCTGCGCTGGTACCGGATGGTCAAGCCACGCGGGGCTGCAGCACAGCCGCCCGTCCTCGACGAGATCAGCGACATCGCCTCCCTCGGCCGCAAGATGCGCATCCACATCATGAACGGCCTCCAGCGCCCCGACGCCGACTTCCTCACCGGTGACATGCGTGACAACTACACCTTCCGCGCCAGCTGGGGTCGCCTCTCGGCCGAGGCCGCGAAGATGATGTGGAACAACTACACCACCGGTACGACGATCCCCACCACCGCCAAGGGCCGCGGCATCGCGTACAACAAGCAGGGCCAGGCCGTCGAGGTGCAGGGCTTCTGGACGCCCGACCCGTACCAGACCGACGCCGAGCACCCCGAGCGGTGGGTGTTCCCCGGTGACCTGCAGCTCGTCGAGAACATGCGCCCCAAGAAGCGCATCCACGACATCATGAAGATCGTCGACCTGGAAGACGACGTCATCGACGTCGATGAAAAGGGCAAGCCGATCTACGCCGACTACGGCCACCACATGGCCACGCCCATCATCAACGCCGGCGACCCGGAGCTCATCGAACGCGAACGCAAGATCCTCGGCGATGCCGAAGGTGATATCCGCCGCGAAAAGCTCGCAGCTCAGGTCGCCCTCCTCGAGCGCATCCAGATCGAAGAGGAAGAGCCGGAGATCTCCGACGAGGCCGAGATGTTCAGCGGCTACTCCCCCGCCATCGACCAGTTCCCCGAAGAGCTACTCGTCGACGGCGAACTCCGGGCCGAGGGCATCCTGATCCTCGTCGACGAAGACTCCGACACCTGGGGCCTGGTCGAGTTCGCCGAAGAGGACGAAGAGGACATCACCTTCTCCTACCGCGACTTCGCCACAGGAGACCCCGGCTCCAAGACCATCCCCACCGGCAACACCCTCATCACGCGCTCCCCAGTCGCAGGCGAGGACTGAGACGTGGCCCGGCCCCGCGACCGCGACACGCGGACAACCCTCTTCCATGAATATGTACACATATGGTTAAGTGGCCCGCATGGCCCGCATTCAACGTCGACGAGGATCTTTGATCGATCCCGTCATTCCTGGCTGGCGCATCGAGCGTCAGAACAAGGAGCGCGCCGAGGCTATCGCCTCCAGAGCCGGCGTGTCCACGTCCGAGCTCATCGAGCAGCTCCTGGAGCATGTCGAGCTGACCGACCAAGGCATCCCCGCCTGGATGCCCCCACGGGACCGCGACGGGGAGTTGCCTATCGACACCGCTTAACGCAAGAGGCCCCCTGCCGAAGCAGAGGGCCCATTCGCATGAGGTTCAGATCTCAGGAGTTCGCAGCTACTGATCTGAATTTTGTAGGAATCCGACTTGGCGGTCGGCTTCCTGGCTTCGCACCGGGAGTCACCCGGGGCTTTTCCGTACCCACTAGTAGGACTAGGTGGTGAACCCATCGTAGCTCAGTCATGCCCTGAAACACAGTCATTCGAGCCTGTTTCTGCTGTCAATTTGCAAGAAAATTGCAAGCAGATTTCGCCGATCGACACTGCTAAATCAGGCTTTCAAAACCCGCGTACGCCTTACGGTGACTCCCACCACGGCGACGCTCTTTCTGATGCCCCGACGTATCCCACAACCGCTCGCGCTCGCCGAAGCGTCACGGGTGGATGCACCTCGTGGTCGCTTCCGGTCGAGGATGGCGCCTACGCGTCTGTACCCGCATGGCGGTCACGGTCGGCGTGGATGAGCTGGGTCGTCGAAGAACTCGCCTCTCCTCGAGGTGTAGAGCTGTGCCGCGGGAAGATCAAGGCGGACACGGTCATCATGGTGGCTCGCGACGATGCGTCGACGGCAGATTCCACCTCCGGCCGTGGGGTCACGACGTCGAGGGAGACGGTCGCGAAGCGGCTCGGGATGTCTGGCCGGCACGTCGGTACCGCCAGGGGGATCCTCGAGGCCCTCGGAGCGTCCGTGACGATCGTGCGCGGCCGCCACCTCTCCCCCCAGGAACGTTCCCTGGCGCGTAAGGCCCACGGCAGCTACCAGGAGGCCGCAGGATCCGTCCGAGCCCTCACCATGCGTGCCCTCACCACAGAAGCCCACACGGACGTTCCTCGTGGCGCTGAGCCGATCTCCGAAGCCGTGCCTGTGGATACTTTCCACCTACCCCGCAGGGGTTCGGTTAACAAGACCCCCCCTGTCAAAAAGTACTCACCAACGCGCGCTGAAGCGCGCGAGAAGGCCGCTGCGCGGCCGAAGCTGAAGAGGAAGTCACAACCACGGTCCCAGAGAGCACCTCGCGATCTCGAAACACAGCGGTTCGTGTGGGCTATCGCCCAGCGATTCCTGCTCTCAGACGGCTCCGCACCCCGCCCAGGCGCCCCGCTGCGCCCTGGAGTACTCCGCGGCGGCCGCCACATCGGCAACCTCGCCCGGATCCTCGAACGCAACCGCATCACACCGCGCCGATACACGCCCCAGAGCCTGGCCGACACGCTCCAGCGCCTCATCGAGGCCGGGAAGCTCCGCTCCCCCCGCTACGAAGAGCTGCGGGATCCTCTCGCGCACTTCGCATGGACCCTTCGCCGTCTGAACGAACTCACCGAGGGCGAGACCACGCTCGAGCGCATCCGTCGCGAGGATCTCGAGCGAGCTGAGAAGCGCCGCCAGGTCGCCCTGCATGAACTTCCGACCCCGGAGGAGCAGGCGGCCGCTCACGAAGCTGCACAGGCGTTCTTCGCCTCCACCAGGCGGCAGCGGAAGCCGATTGCGCGAGAGCGCCGTATGGACGTCGTCGAGCTCGTCACAGCCGTCCTCGGCCGAGGCATCCGCCTGTACGACGCTCCCGCAGCCACTCAAGAGCTCGTCGGAGACCTCACGACAATGCACAAGCAACTCACGGCGGACGGCTGGCAACTGACAACCGGCGACGCTGCCCTCACCTGGACACGGGAGAGCGAACAGGCCGTCGAGGTCATGCTCAGCCCGGCACTCCCCCACACCGTCACGGCCGTCACCTCTCAGCTCGACCCAGGCACTCCCCTCGCTGCCGCCGTTGATCTCATCCGCGAACGCCACGCGACACGCGACAACTAACGCTGGACATCCACCTACACTTACCGCCATACTTAAGGCCATAAGGAAAGCGTTACGTGACGAAGGAAAGCTAGCCATAATTCACGAGTGGAATACAGCACGATGTGACGCGATATGAACCGCACGAAATCAAGCGGGAAACATAGCGTGTCGAACCGCAGGACTTCGCGCTAGTTCTCATACGTTGAAACAAGCAGGAACTATTGAAGGAGATACCGATGAGCATTGAGCGTTGCGTGAGCTTCTCCCAAGGCAAGGGAGGCGTCGGCAAGACCAGCGCCACCGCCAACGTCGCTGGCATGGCGGCCGCCTCGGGGTTGCGAGTACTCGCCGTCGATCTGGATCCGCAGGGCAACCTGTCTCGCGAGCTGGGTTTCGAGCCCGACACAGGGGAGTCCCTCTTCAACGCGTTCCTGACGAGCATGCCGCTGCCGCTGCTCAAGAACGTCAGAGAGAACCTGGATGTCGTCCCGGGGGGCGAAGCCGTCGGAGATGCGCCGGCTGTTTTCGGTGCCCGTGAACAGCGCGGAGCCGAGGGCCTCGACGCGGTCCTCGAGTCGAAGCTGGCCGCGATCGCCGACGACTACGACCTCATCCTCATCGACACCCCTCCGGGCGACAGGATCCTCGTGGAAGCCGCACTGTCCGTATCGGTCGCCGTGGTGATCCCGACCCGCTCGGACGAGGCCAGCATCGACGGCGTCGAACGTGTCGCTGCTCGGTTCATGGCCGTGCGCAAGCGCAACCCCAACCTCCGCCTCGCCGGCGTCCTCCTCTTCGGCATCAATAGCCGCTCCCGCCGCATCGAGCGAGACGTGCGCAACAGCCTCTCCGGGATCGTCGGGGACTCCGCACCGATCTTCCACACCATCATTCGAGACCACCAGGCTGCAGCCGTCGACGCCCGCAAGCGCGGCCTCCTCGTCCACGAGCTCAAGCAGGCCTCGAAGGCAGACAAGACCGCCCGTATCCAGGCGCTGAAGAGCGGTGAGAAGCCCGTCGACGGCCTCTACGCGCAAGACCCCAGCCTGCTGGCCGACAACTACAAGGAGTTCACCAAGGAGCTCCTGCAGCGCGTCGGTGAGCTCGAGCAGGAACGTGAAGCGGAAGGAGTCCTCGCATGAATGCCCCCGAGATCAAGAGGAGCAGCCTCGCCGACGCATTCAAGGGCGCCGGCAGCGAAGACGCAGCCGAACTCACCGGCCTCCTCGCACCCCGCAAGCCGTCTCCGCCTCGGGAGGCCGCCACACCGGCGCCTGCCAGCCCCGACGCGACCGAGAGCACCCCGAATGCTCCTGAAGCTGAAGCCGCTGCAGCTGTGACGCCGGAACCTCGTGAGGCCGCCCCGGCCGATCCGGTCAAGAACAAGGTCGACAACGTTCCCGCGTACATCAACCCGGTCGTCCTCGCTGCCGTTCGCGTCGCCCGTCGTGAAGGTATCGCTGCAGGAGAGCCTGACAAGACGTATGACGAACTCCTCGTCGACGCCCTCGAGCGCGTTCCCCTCGAGGAGATCCGGGCGATCTTCGCACCCGAGGATGCCGAGGCTGGTGGGCTGCTCCAGCGCCGCAAGCGCCGCTCCCGTGGCACCGGCGGCACGCAGATCCAGCTGCGCATCACCGGGGCCCAGGAGGACGAGCTCACCGAGCTGGCCGCATCCGTGGGTGCACCTTCGCGCAGCGCGTTCGTCAACGAGGTCTACCGCATGGCGTACCTCAAGGAATAGACCCGCAGCACCTCAACGCACGGAGGGCCCGCTCACCAGCTGAGCGGGCCCTCCGTGCGTCAGGAGTGCGCCGGGGGAGTCAGGCGCGGCGCCCGAAGAGCCTCTGCCACCAGGTGGCCTTGGGCTGCTCGTCACGGTCGAAGGAGACGCTCACCGTGTGGGTGAATGATCCATCGTCGCCGCGGTGGGTGCTCGTCTCGACGGGCATACCGTGGAGCTCTGCAGCACGCCCGAACGAGGCAGCATATGCCTGGGCATTGTGGAGCTGCACCTGGTTGAACAACAGCTTCGCTGCCTCCCGAACACCGATCCACTGAGCCTGGAACGGGTCCGGGAGATCGGTGGGGAATGGCTCCGTCATCGGCTCACCAGACGCCTTGATCGCCCGCAACTGATCTGATCGTCGCGCGAGCTCGGAGTGCAGCTTTGCGACGTCGGGGATCTCGGCGACGTAGTCCACCGCGAACTGCACCTCGGGCTGCACCTCGAGCGGGAGACCCGACAACCCGCGAGCGTCCACCGCCGCCTTCAACTCAATGGCCCGATCGAGCAGCTGCTCATCGATCGAGAGCAACCGGAGAAGAGCAGCGACCCACTCGTTGTCCGACTGGGGGCGCTCATCTTGACCCAGCTTCTCGACCCAGTCGACGTAGCGGCCATAGACCTCCACCAGAGCATTCGTCGAAGCGAAAGGAGAACCCGAATCAGCCATCCGTCACACCATCCCGTCGAGGTCGTGGGTCGAACCTACCGGAACCCGACGACGGCCCTGCGACCCTCAGCGGGCTGAGCCGTGGAGCCGCAGGCGGTCGGAGGAAGGGGCAGCGGGCTGGGCGGGCAGCGCCTCGGATGCTTGCTTTGTGCTTGAAAAAAGCCAGCAGGATTCGCCGGGTTTCGCGGGGCGGAAGGTGTATGCGGGGTGATTACCGTGAGAGACTGTGCCTCCGCCTCCCTATGCGCTAGAGCGCAAGATGAGCTACGGCACAGCCTATCAGGGTTGTCAACGTGTATTGCAATCTGCAAGCATTTTTCAAGCAGTTGTCCGATCTCACGAGAAGTGTCGGAGTCTCACGAAAGGTGTCGGAGCGTCTCACGAAAGTGGCGGAGTCTCAGGAGGCCTGTCGGATCGCGGCGGCGCCATCTCCCTGCCGCAAACGATCGTTTCT
>NZ_SJYZ01000024.1:0-49550 GCF_004337555.1 Microbacterium sp. PI-1
ATCCCGCACCCGCCCCGCGCGGGGCGGGTGCGGGATCGAAATCGCTCCTCCGTTGGCGTGTTCAGGTGCGTTTTTGATCCCGCGTCCGGGGCCGAGGGGGCTACTCCGCGCGGAGGCGCAGCTGGGCCATGCCGCCGTCGACCTCGATGAAGGTGCCGGTGGTCGAACCCGCGGCAGGGCTCACGAGGTATGCGACGGCGGCGGCGACCTCTTCGGGACTCACCAGACGTCCGTGAGGTTGGCGGGCTTCCAGTGCCGCGCGCTCGGCCGCGGGGTCGACCGCCGAGTCGAGCAGGCGTCCGACCCACGGGGTGTCGGCGGTGCCCGGGTTGACCGCGTTCACACGGATGCCCTCGCGCAGGTGGTCAGCGGCCATCGCGCGGGTGAGGGCGGAGACGGCACCCTTCGAGGCGCTGTACAGGGCGCGCTGCGGCAGTCCGGTGGTCGAGGCGATGGATGCCGTGTTGCACACCGAGGCCGACGGGGACTTCCGCAGCCAGGGGAGTGCCGCCGCGGTGACACGGGCGATGCCGGTGACGTTGACCGAGAGCACGCGGGCCCACTCGTCGTCGTCGTTCGCGGCGATGTCGCCCTGCGCGCCGATCCCGGCGTTGTTGACGACGATGTCGATGCGTCCGAACTCTTCGGCGACGGCAGCCACCGCCGCGTCGACACTCGCGCGATCCGAGACATCGGCCGTGAAGGCGGCGAAGGCGGGGTCAGCCGCCGCGGTGTCCCGGTCGAGGACCGCGATGGTCGCGCCGTCGGCGTGCAGGCGCTGCGCGATCGCCGCGCCGATGCCGGATGCTCCACCGGTGACGATCGCCACCAGTCCGTTCAGTGCACTCATTTCCGGGCCTCCCATGCCACGAACTCCTGCCTTTGGCGGCCGAGGCCGTCGATCTCGATCTCGACCACGTCGCCCGCGGCGAGGTAGGGGTACTTCCCCGAGAGGGCCACGCCCTGCGGGGTGCCGGTGAGGATGAGGTCGCCGGGTTCGAGCGTCACGTACTGCGACAGGTGGTGCACGATGTGCTCGACCGTGAAGATCATGTCGCTCGTGTTCGAGTCCTGTCGCGGCTCGCCGTTCACGAAGCTGCGCAGACCGAGCGCTTGATGGTCGACCTCGTCGGGGGTGACCAACCAGGGGCCCGTGGGGTTGAAGCCCGCCGCGATCTTACCCTTGGACCACTGTCCTCCGGAGACGGTCATCTGGAAGTCGCGCTCGGACACGTCATTCGCTGCGACGAAGCCGGCGACGTGCGTCATGGACTCCTCGGGGCTGTCGAGGTAGGCGGCGCGGGTGCCGATCACGATGCCGAGCTCGACCTCCCAGTCGGTCTTGACGCTGCCGCGGGGGATCGTCACTGTGTCGTTCGGGCCGACGACGGTGTTCGGGGTCTTGAGGAAGAGGATGGGGATGGTGGGCGGCTCCGACCCCGACTCCGCCGCGTGGGCGGCGTAGTTCATGCCGATGCAGATCACGGCGCTCGGACGGGCGATCGGGGCACCGATGCGCATCGACGCGGCATCCGCGAGTTCGGCGAGCTCACCGGCATCGCGAGCGGCCGCGACGCGGGAGGTGAAGTCGCTCTCGAGGAACGCTCCATCCACATCGGATGTTACGGGGCGGAGGTCGAGGTATCGGTCACCCTCCACCAGGACGGGGATCTCAGTGCCAGGGGTGCCGAGCCGCGCGAACTTCATGTTTCTCCTGATCCGTCGGGAAGCCGCGACAACGCGGCTGGTCTCGTTGACAGTATAGACATCGGATGTTTACACTCCAAGAGATCCGCGCGGAAGAAATCAGCCGTGCATGGAGAGGAATCCCGTGAGCCGTATCGTCGCCCTCGACACCACCGACATCCGCTTCCCCACGTCCCTGAGCCTGGACGGGTCGGATGCGATGAACCCCGACCCGGACTACTCGGCGGCGTACGTCATCGTGCGCACCGATGCCGATGATGACATCGACGGGCATGCCTTCGTCTTCACGATCGGCCGTGGCAACGACGTGCAGGTCGCGGCGATCGATGCGCTCGCCGGGCACCTCGTCGGGCGCGAGATCGAGCCGCTGCTCGATGACATGGGCGGCACCTTCCGCGAGATCATCGGCGACTCGCAGCTGCGCTGGCTCGGGCCCGAGAAGGGCGTCATGCACATGGCGATCGGCGCGGTCATCAACGCGCTGTGGGACATCAAGGCCAAGCGCGCCGGGCTTCCGCTCTGGCAGCTCCTCGCCCGCATGACGCCGGAGGAACTCGTCGACCTCGTCGACTTCCGCTACCTCACCAACGCGCTCACCCGCGAGGAAGCCCTCGAGATCCTGCGCGCCGCCGAACCCGGTCGCGCGGAGAGGGAGCAGCAGCTCCTCGCGAGCGGGTACCCGGGCTACACCACGAGCCCCGGATGGCTCGGATACTCCGACGAGAAGCTCGAACGCCTCGCCCGCGAGGCCATGGCTGACGGCTTCACCCAGATCAAGCTCAAGGTCGGCGCCGACCTCGACGACGACATCCGCCGCTTCCGCAAGGCGCGCGAGGTGTGCGGGCCCGACTTCCCCATCGCGATCGACGCCAACCAGCGTTGGGAGGTGTCGGAAGCCATCGAATGGGTGAACGCGCTCGCCGAGTTCCACCCCGCCTGGATCGAGGAGCCCACCAGCCCCGACGACGTGCTCGGTCACGCCGAGATCGCCCGGGGCATCGCACCCATCCGGGTCGCCACCGGCGAGCACGCCCAGAACCGCGTGATCTTCAAGCAGCTCCTGCAGGCCGAGGCCATCTCGGTCATGCAGATCGACGCCGTGCGCGTGGCAGGGGTGAACGAGAACATCGCGAACCTCCTGCTCGCCGCGAAGTTCGGCGTGCCGGTCTGTCCGCACGCCGGCGGAGTCGGCCTGTGCGAGGCCGTCCAGCACCTGTCGATGTTCGACTTCGTCGCGGTCACCGGGACCCGCGAGGGCCGCATGATCGAGTTCGTCGACCATCTGCACGAGCACTTCGTCGTGCCCACCGACATCCGCGGCGGCTCGTACATGGCGCCGACCGCGCCGGGAACGGGCATGGAGATGAAGGCCGACAGCATCGCGACCTACTCTTGGACGGGTGCGCATGTCGGTGCCTGATCCTCTGGCGGGGCCTGACCGCCTTCCCGTTCCCGCCCTCGGCTACGGGGCCGCGAACGTGGGCAACCTGTTCCGACCGCTCAGCGACGACGAGGCCTGGGCCGTGCTCGATGCGGCGTGGGAGAGCGGCATCCGCTTCTACGACACCGCGCCGCATTACGGTCTGGGGCTTTCAGAGCGCCGGCTCGGAGCCTTCCTGCAGACCAAGCCGCGGGATGAGTTCGTGCTCTCGACGAAGGCGGGGCGTCTGCTGCGACCGAACCCCGACCACGCCGGTGGCCTCGACACCGCCAACGACTTCCACGTGCCCGACGACCTGCAGCGGGTGTGGGACTTCTCGGAGGCGGGGATCCGTGCGAGCGTCGACGAGTCCCGGGAGCGTCTCGGCATCGAGCGCATCGACCTGCTGTACCTGCACGACCCCGAGCGACACGACCTCGACCTCGCGCTCGCGGAAGCCCTCCCCGCGATGGAGCAGCTGCGGGCCGACGGCGAGGTCTCCGCGATCGGCATCGGCTCGATGGTGTCGGATGCTCTCGCCGCAGCCGTCCGTGCCGCCGACCTCGACCTGATCATGGTGGCCGGCCGGTACACGCTGCTCGAACAGCCCGCCGCGGTCGACGTGCTGCCCGCGTGCCGGGAGACCTCGACCGGGATCGTCGCGGCCTCCGTGTTCAACTCCGGGCTGCTCGCGTCGAACGAGCCGCGCCGCGACGGGCGTTACGAGTACGGGCAGCTTCCGGACGAGCTGTGGGATCGGTTGGTTCGCATCGCCGCCGTGTGCGCCGACCACGGGGTGCCGCTGCCCGCCGCGGCGATCCAGTTCCCGCTGCAGTCCGATGTCGTGCGCTCGGTCGTGGTGGGCGGCAGTCGCCCGGCGCAGCTGCGACAGAACGCGGAGTACGCCGCACTCGACATCCCGACGGCGCTGTGGGCGAGCCTCGCGGAGGAGGGGCTCATCCCCACGGTCTGACCTGACGCCTGTGCCGCGTTCATAACTCCTCAACGATTGCCCAGATCGAGCGGTTGCGGCCGTCGCGGCCCGGTGTGCGGGCAATATCTGAGGAGTTGTGAACGACGCAGGGCCGTGCTCACCGTCCGACCGTGGACTCCCGCACGATGAGTTCAGCGGGGAACGGGGTGGTCGCGGGCGGCGGTGCCGTGGGGTCGGCGAGCTGCTGCAGGAGAGCAGTTCCGGCGGCGCGGCCGATCTCGTAGCCGGGCTGCCGCACGCTCGTGAGCGGCACGACGCCCTGGTGTGCCTGGGCGACGTCGTCGAAGCCGATGAGGGCGATCTCCTCCGGGACCCGGATGCCATGACGCAGCAGCTGCGTGAGCACCCCGAGTGCCACCATGTCGTTCGCAGCGAACACCGCGTCCGGGCGCTCGGTGACCGGCATCGCGATGATCTGCTCACCCGCACGCAGTCCGTCCTCGATCGCCAGGTGCGACACGTCGATGATCGACAGGTTCGCGTCGGACCCCGAGACGGCCTCACGCAGCCCGGCGAGGCGGTCGTTCGACTGACTCACCGCCGGATTGCCGAGGAAGAGGAGGCGTCGTCGGCCGAGGTCCAGAAGGTGTTCGCCCGCGAGGCGCCCACCGCCGCGGTCGTCGAACAGCACGGATGCGACCTTCGATGATTCCCGGATCGGACCCACCACGACCGAGCGGATACCGCGGTCGGCCAGTCCCTCCAGGCGCGGCACCACGTCGCCGAGCGGATAGATGACGATGCCCTGCACCCGGTGCGCCTCGAACATGTCGAGGTTGCGCCGTTCCTGCGCATCGTCGCGGTCGCTGTTGCTGAAGAACAGCGACCATCCCCCCTCGCGCGCCACGTCTTCGACCCCGCGCGAGAGGTCGTGGAAATAGGGCAGCCAGGCGTCGAGCAGGATCAGCGCGAGGGCCTTGCTCGACCCGGCGCGCAGCTGTCGTGCGGACTCGTTGGGCACGTAGCCGAGCTGTTCGATCGCCGCCCGCACCCGTTCCCGACTCGCGGATCCGAGCACATGCGGGTGGTTGAGGTAGTTCGAGACGGTGGAGGAGGAGACTCCGGCGAGGGCGGCGACGTCCTTGACGCTCGCGGGCATGGAACTCCTTCGTCGAACCGCGTCGATCGGGAACGGCGACCGCGTCGGTCGCCTCAGGATAGCGGACGACTTGCAACGTGCCAAGAAAGTTCTTGACAGTGTCTGGCGTGCGACGTAGCGTGGCACGCACACCGGAATTGGCACGTGCCAACTCCGGGACGGCGACGGTGCCGCACACCCGCTGTGAGAGGTCTCATGAACATCGGATGCCACGGGCTCGTCTGGACGGGGAACTTCGATGCCGAGGGCATCCGTCTGGCGGTGCGCAAGACCAAGGGCGCGGGCTTCGACCTCATCGAGTTCCCGTTGATGGATCCGTTCTCGTTCGACGTCGCCGTCGCGAAGGATGCGCTGGAGGAGTACGACCTCGCCGTCAGCGCCTCCCTCGGGCTCTCCGAGGCCACCGATGTCACGAGCTCCGACCCTGCGATCGTCGCGGCCGGCGAAGCCTTGCTGATCAAGGCCGTGGATGTGCTGGCGGACCTCGGGGGCCAGCACTTCTGCGGGGTGATCTACAGCGCCATGAAGAAGTACATGGAGCCGGTGACCGCTGCGGGGCTCGCGAGCAGCCGCGCCGCGATCGCCCGCGTCGCCGACCACGCCGCCGAGCGCGGCGTCTCGGTCTCGCTCGAGGTCGTGAACCGCTACGAGACCAACGTGCTGAACACGGCGCGACAGGCTCTGGGGTACGTCGCCGAGGTCGATCGGCCGAACCTCGGAATCCACCTCGACACGTACCACATGAACATCGAGGAGTCGGATATGTTCGCGCCGGTCCTCGACGCGGCTCCCGCCCTGCGCTACGTGCACATCGGAGAGAGTCACCGCGGGTACCTCGGCACCGGCACGGTCGACTTCGACACGTTCTTCAAGGCGCTCGGCCGCATCGGCTACGACGGTCCGATCGTCTTCGAGTCGTTCTCCTCGGCGGTCGTCGCTCCCGACCTCAGTCGCATGCTCGGCATCTGGCGGAACCTCTGGAGCGACAACGACGAACTCGGCACCCACGCCAACGCGTACATCCGCGACAAGCTCGTGGCGGTCGACTCGATCCGCCTCCACTGAGCCGGAACCCACCGGCGAGACGATCGGAAGATCAAGATGTCATTACAGGTCTTCCGCATCTGCCCGTCATTAGATACATTTAGATACAACTTGCGCTGCCCGTAGCGTAGGACGCAGAATTGATCCGATGTTTGCGACGGAATGATCCGTCGACGTCGAAGCAGAACCTTCAAGGAAGCAGGTGAGCGCATGAGTGGACCCATCCTCCGGGTCGAGGGGATCAGCAAAGGATTCCCCGGCGTGCAGGCGCTGAAAGACGTGCACCTCGAGGTGCACGCCGGCGAGGTGCTCGTGCTCGTGGGTGAGAACGGTGCCGGCAAGTCGACCCTGATGAAGATCCTCTCCGGGATCTACACCAAGGACGAGGGCACGATCACGTTCGAGGGCCGGGAGGTCGAGCTCACGAGCCCCCTCCAGGCGCAGGAGCTCGGCATCACGATCATCCATCAGGAGCTCAACCTGATGCCCGATCTGACCGTGGCGCAGAACATCTACGTGGGGCGGGAACCCACCACGGGCCCGTTCCTGTCGGAGCGCAAGCTGAACGCGCAGACCGCCGAGCTGCTGCAGCGCCTCGACATCCACCTGAACCCGCGTCAGCTCGTCGGCGAGCTCACGGTGGCCGAGCAGCAGATGGTCGAGATCGCCAAGGCGCTGTCCTTCAATGCCAAGGTGCTCATCATGGACGAGCCGACCTCGGCCCTCACCGACACCGAGGTCGAGACGCTCTTCGTGCTGATCGAGCAGCTCAAGGCGCGCGGCACCGGGATCGTCTACATCTCGCACCGCATGGACGAACTGCGCCGCCTGGCTGATCGGGTGACCGTCCTGCGTGACGGCACATACATCGGATCACTCGATAAGTCCGAGATCACCATCCCGACGATCATCGAGATGATGGTCGGCCGCGTGATCGACGAGGGAACCCGTCCCCAGGCCCGTGAGCACGCGAACGACCCCGTGGTCCTCGAGGTGCAGGGGCTGTCGACCAAGAGCCTTCTGAAAGACGTCTCGTTCCGGTTGCACCGGGGCGAGATCCTCGGCTTCGCCGGCCTCATGGGGGCGGGGCGCACCGAGACCGCCCGAGCCGTGATCGGCGCCGACCACCGCGACAGCGGCACGATCACCATCGACGGTCGCCCGGCGCGGATCTCCCAGCCCGCGGACGCGGTGCATCACGGCCTCGGGTACCTGTCCGAGGACCGGAAGCTCCTCGGCCTCATGCTCGAGCAGGATGTGACGTTCAACACCGTGCTCGCCTCGCTCGGCTCCTACGCCAACGCGATCGGTTGGATGGGCGACAGCAAGGCGAAGAACCGCACCAAGGAATACGTGCAGCAGCTGCGCGTGAAGACGCCCTCGGTCAACCAGGTCGTCAAGCTCCTCTCCGGAGGGAACCAGCAGAAGGTCGTCATCGCCCGCTGGCTGATGCGCGACTGCGACATCCTCATCTTCGACGAGCCGACCCGAGGGATCGACGTCGGCGCGAAAGAGGAGATCTACCGCCTCATGCAGCAGCTCGCTGACTCAGGCAAGTCCATCATCGTCATCTCATCCGAGCTCCCGGAGATCCTCCGTGTGGCGAACCGCATCGCGGTCTTCGCCAACGGCCGCATCACCGGGACGCTCCGCAACGAGGAAGCAAGCCAGGAGAAGATCATGCAACTCGCAGCCCACGGGGAGGAAGACTGATGAGCGCTCCGCAGCAGCCCGGATCGTCGACGACGACGATCATCCAGACCGCCGTGAACGAGGACACCGACAAGAGGGATGTCGTCGGGTTCATCAAGCGGCAGTTCCAGCAGTCGCTGGCCTTCGGCACGTTGATCGTGCTGGTCATCTTCTTCTCGATCGCCAGCCCCAACTTCTTCACCTTCAGCAACATCGCCACGGTGCTGCTGTCGACCGCGGTGATCGGCATCCTCGCCCTCGGTACGACCTTCGTCATCATCACCGGCGGCATCGACCTGTCGATCGGCACCGGCATGGCGCTGTGCGCCGTGATGACCGGGGTCATCGTCACGAACATGGGCCTTCCCGTCTGGGTCGGCGTGATCGGCGGCGTCGCGACAGGTGTGC
Source organism: Microbacterium sp. PI-1 (assembly GCF_004337555.1). Lineage (NCBI taxonomy): Bacteria > Bacillati > Actinomycetota > Actinomycetes > Micrococcales > Microbacteriaceae > Microbacterium > Microbacterium sp. PI-1. The sequence goes on from NZ_SJYZ01000024.1 coordinate 8,365, forward strand.
TGATGGGACTCGTCAACGGCGTGAACATCACGTTCCTGCGACTGCCCCCGTTCATCGCCACGCTCGCGATGATGATGATCGCGGGTGGTCTCGCCCTCGTGATCTCGAACGTCGCACCGATCTACTTCTCGACCTCGGCACCGGACTTCAAGAAGATCGCCCTCGGCGTGATCATCCCCGGCATCCCGAACGCGGTGCTCATCACCGCCGCGCTGGCGATCGTCGCCTGGCTCGTGCTGTCGAAGACCCTGCTCGGCCGCTACACCTTCGCGATCGGCTCGAACGAGGAGGCCACCCGGCTGTCGGGTGTCAACACGCGTCGCTGGACCATCCTCATCTACATGTTCGCGGGCGCGTTCACCGGCGTCGCCGGCATCGTCATCGCCTCGCGCCTCGATTCGGCCCAGCCGCAGATCGGCATGGGGTACGAGCTGCAAGCGATCGCCGCGGTCATCATCGGCGGCACCTCGCTGCTGGGCGGACGCGGATCCATCCTCGGCACCGTGATCGGTGCCCTGATCATGAGCGTGCTCGTGAACGGACTGCGCATCATGTCGATCCAGACCGAGTGGCAGAACATCGTCGTCGGTGTGGTCGTGCTGCTTGCGGTCTTCCTCGACTCGCTCCGCAACCGGCAGCGCACCTGACCTCAATCCCTGCACCACCCACCCACCCACGAACAATGGAGTTTTCATGAAATTCGGGAAGAAGACCGCATTCGCAGCGCTGGTCGCCGCATCCGCCCTGGTGTTCGCCGGCTGTGCCGGCGGAGGCGACGTGATCGAGGAGGGCTCCGGCGGAGACGGCGGCAGCGGCGACGGCGAGATGTACATCGCCATGGTCTCGAAGGGCTTCCAGCACCAGTTCTGGCAGGCCGTCAAGAAGGGCGCCGAGGAGAAGGCGGACGAGCTCGGCGTGAAGATCACGTTCGAGGGCCCCGCGGCCGAGACCGAGATCGCGCAGCAGCTCGAGATGTTGACCGCCGCGATCGACAAGAACCCGGACGCCATCGCCTACGCCGCCCTCGACCCCGAGGCGTGCGTCGCCCCGCTCGAGCAGGCCAAGTCGAAGGACATCCCGGTCGTCTACTTCGACGCCCCCTGCAACGGCGACGTGGGCCTGAGCCTGTCCGCCACCGACAGCAAGGTCGCCGGTGCGCTCGCAGCCGAGCACATGGCCGAGCTGATCGGCGGCGAAGGACAGGTCGCGATCGTCGGCCACTCGCAGATCAACTCGACCGGTGTCGAGCGTCGCGACGGCTTCGTCGACAAGATCGAGGCGGACTACCCCGACATCGAGATCGTCGACATCCAGTACGGTGACGGCGACCACCTCAAGTCGGCCGACATCGCCAAGACCCTGATCGCGGCCCACCCCGACCTCAAGGGCATCTACGGTACCAACGAGGGCTCCGCCATCGGTGTGGTGAACGCCGTGAACGAGCTCGGCCTCGAGAAGGGCAAGATCACCATCGTCGGCTTCGACTCCGGTGCGGCCCAGATCAACGCCATCAAGGACGGCACCATGGCCGGCGCGATCACGCAGGACCCGATCGGCATCGGCGCGCAGGTCGTGCAGGCCGCGTACGACGCCGCCAACGGTGAGTCGGTCGAGAAGTTCTACGACACGGGTTCGTACTGGTACGACAGCACGAACATCGACGACCCGAAGATCGCGGCCGTCCTCTACGAGTGACGCCGCATCCATGAAGAAGCCCCTCGCCTTCGGGCGGGGGGCTTCTTCGTGTCGGGACGGCGTGTCCGCGGAGATGTGTCGGGACGGATGTCGGGAGGTTGCGCGGGTGCAGGAGCGGATGCCGGCGATTCTTCCGACATGCGTGCATTCTCCCGACAGGTGAGCAGGGGGTCAGACGGAGAAGGCCAGGAGCTGCGCCGGTGTGGTCACGAGCATCCGGTGCACGGCGTCCTCGCCCACAGCCTCGCGGAGGCGGGGGAGGTAACGGTCGCCGAGGTAGGCGAGTCCGGGCATGCCGCCGTACGCGATGTACCGTGTGCGCCGGGCGACATCGCCGCCGAGCACGATCCGGTCGCCGGCGCCGCGCTCGACCACGGCGACGGTCAGGGCGAGGAGCTCGGCATCGGAGCGGGTGCGCGGACGCGCGAAGCCGTCGTAGCCGAGGTGGGCTCCGCGTTCGGCGAGGGACACGTGCAGCCCGGGGTCGGGGTCGCGGTCGGCGTGCGCGAGCACGACCCGGTGGGCAGGCACCCCCTCGGCGGAGAGCAGGTCGAGCACCTCATGGGCCGCCGTGCCGAACTCCAGATGCACCATGACGGGAGCCCCTGTCGCGCGGTGCGCTGCGGCCACGGCGATCAGCGTCGTGCGCTCGAACGGACTGATGCGCCAGTAGTCGGCGCCCCCTTTGAGCAGCCCTGCGCGCACGGGAGCACCGCCCGGTGTGCGTGCGACGGAGATGTCGGGCGTCTCGAAGATCTCGCTGTCGTCCACGGGCATGCCGCGTGTGAGGTCGGCGAGGAAGAGAGCGGCCAGGCGGTCGGCGGTCCACACCTGCATCGGATGGTCCGCGCCGTAATGGGCTTCACGGTGACGGCCGGTCGTCGCCACGATGTGCAGTCCGGTCGTCGCGCTGATCCGTGCCAAAGCCTCCGGGTCCCGGGCGAGTCCGAACGGTGTGGCATCCACCATCGTGTCGAACCCGCTCGCCCGCAGCAGTGCCGCTTCTTTGCCCGACGCGGTCTCATCGTCGAGCTCATCGCCCGGCAGCAGCGGCGACACCTGGAACAGGTGCTCGTGGTAGTTCACTCGTCCGAGCGCCGTCGGCGCGATGTCACCGAGCACCGTGCGGACGACGACGGACATCAGCGCACCGACTCCGCGGCCTCGGCGAGTCGCTCGACGACCTCGGGGGTCAGGTCGAGCTCGAACACGTCGGCCACCACCTGCGACCAGCCGTGGATGAAGTAGCGCCAGCCGTCGATGACGTGGAGCCCGTGCGCGGCCGCCTGCGCCTGCGCCTGATGCAGGAACTCGAGCGAGCCGCGGTAGTTGAACTCCCACGCGTACGCGCCTTCGGGGAACACCGCCGTGTCGCTCAGGGGCGAGCCCGGGCGGTCCTTGCCGAGCCCGGTGGCGTTGGCGATGACGGATCCCGGGGGTGCGGCGGTCACCAGGGCATCGGCCTCTGCAGGGGACGCAGTCACCACGTACTCGATCAGTCCCTCCCGCGTGCCGTGCTGGCGGTGCACCTCGCGCAGGTGGTCGAGCTTGTCCTGTGTGCGGGCCGTCACCGTGATCTTCGAGGGGGCGTCCTCACGCTCGGCCAGCGCCCAGCTCAGTGCGGTGCCCGAACCGCCGGCGCCCAGGATCACGACCGCCGCACCCGTACGTGTGAAGTGATCGGCCGGGAGGAAGTCGTTCAGCGCGAGGTCGACCGTGATCGGATCCTTGGCCCGTCCGGAAAGGACCCGGCCGCGCTTCGAGATGCTGGAGATCTCGGAGCAGGACACCGCGAAGGGATCCAACTCGTTGAACAGGTCGGAGGCCGCGGCGTACACGTTCATCTTGTGCGTGGTCACGAGGGCTCCACGGTGGTGCGGGTCATCGCGGATCTGCTCGACCATCGCGCGGTACTGTGCCGGCTCGGCGTCCATCGGCAGATCGTGGCCGAGCAGGGTGCGCGTCGGGAGACCCAGGATGTCGGCCCACAGCGGGAACACCTTCATGATCGACGACGACGCCGTGGTCACCCCGACGAAACCCATGTAGTCGGCGGATGCAGCAGTGGAGGCCCCGTCGGCGTGGACGGTGTCGGCGGTGGTGGTCATCGGTTCTCCTCGGCGAGCGGGACGGGGACGGGATGGGCGGGATCGCCACCGTCGAGGATCGCGATCACGTCGGCCAGCGAGAGAGCGCCCATGTTGTCGACGGCCTGGGTGGTCTGCGCACCGAGGTGCGGGGTGACGATCACGCGGTCGGCGAGGTCCGGGGCGAGCAGAGGGCTGTGGTGCGCGGCCGTGTCACCGTCGAGGGTGTCGGCCGCGTAGCCGGCGAGGGTTCCGTCGCGGAGCGCCTGCGCGACGGCTGCCTCGTCGATCAGGTCACCGCGGGCGGTGTTGATCAGCACGGTTCCCGGCCGCATGCCGGTGAGACGGTCGGCGTCGACGAGCTGTTGCCCGCCCGGAGCGTGCAGCGTGATGACGTCGGCGGTGCGGAACAGGTCGTCGAGCGAGACGGGTTCTGCACCCCGGGCCCGCACGACCTCGTCGGGAAGGAACGGATCGGCGGCCAGCACGCGCGGCCCGAAGCCGCTCAGCCGCGCGGCCACACCCTGGCCGATGCGCCCGAAGCCGACGATGCCGACCGTGGCGGCGCCGAGCTCACGTCCGCGCCGCACGCCCCAATCGCCCGTGCGCACGCGGCGATCGCCGTCCGGGATGAACCGCAGCGCGGCGAGCATGAGCCCGATCGCGTGGTCCGCGACCGCGTCGGCGTTGGCGCCGGGGGTGTTGGTCACCGGGATGCCGCGATCGCGCGCCGCGCCCAGATCGACCGACTCGGTGCCGACGCCGTACCGGGCGACCACCTTGAGCTTCGGAGCCGCGGCGAAATGCGCGTCCGTGATCGCCCCGGTGCCCGCGATCCAGGCATCAGCGCCGTGCAGGAGTGATCGCAAGTCCTCGAGGTCATGATGCGCCGGACCACGGAGGATGCGATGCCCCGCCTGGGCGGCGCGTTCCACCAGGTCGAGGTCGCCGTCCGAGAAGGAGCGGCTGGTGACGAGGATCACACCCATCAGCGCGGCCGTCCGGCGAACCACGGCGCCAGGGCCGTGTAGGCGTCGGCGAAGCGGGCGTGCCGCTCGGCGTAGACGGCATGGCGCCCGGCATCCGGGGTGAACTCGGCGGTGACCTCGCTCAGGGCGCGGGCGGCCGAGAAGTCCGTGAGTCCGAGCCCGACTGCGGCGGTGACCGCTGCTCCGAGACTGTTCGCCTCCTCCACGATCGTCCGGCGGCGCACCGGCACGCCCCACACATCCGCCAGCACCGAGAGGTACACGTCGCTCTGGGCTCCGCCGCCGACCGCGTCGATGCGGTCGATCACGGCCCCGGACTCACGGAAGGCCTGGATGCAGCTGAGCAGGTTGAACGCCGTGCCCTCCAGCACCGCCCGCACGAGGTGGGCTCTGCCGTGGTGGCGGGCGAGGCCGACGAAGGCGCCGCGGGCGTCCGGGTCCCACATCGGGGAGCGCTCGCCGAGGAGGTAGGGGAGGAAGTAGAGGTCGTCGGTGTCGATGTCGGCGGACGCTTCGGCCGTCAGCCGGGCGGTTTCGGGATGCGCGGGGTCGGGGGAGAGAGCCTCCGAGATCCATTGCACCGAGGCCCCGCCGGCCTGCATGGTGGCGGTCGGGACGAACGAGCCGGGGACCACGTTGTCGAACGTGAAAGTGCGCATCGCGGGATCGTGCAGCGGGGCATCGGCCGCGAACGAGATCCACGACGAGGTGCCCAGGCACACGTACGCGCCGTCCTCGGGCGCGACGACGCCGGAGCCGACGGCGGCCATCGGACCATCGCCGCCCCCCATCACCACACGGACGCTCGCGGGGAGCCCGAGGGCGTCCGCGGCTGCATCCGTCAGCGTGCCGGCGATCCGGGTCGAGTCGAGGATCTCGGGGAACAGGGCCGGGTCGAGGCGTGCGGCGCGCACGACCTCGTCCGACCAGGTTCCGGCGGCCTGGTCGTAGGCGTTGGTGCCGGAGGCGTCGGAGCGGTCGGTGGCCAGGCGCCCGGTCAGGCGCAGGACGATGAAGTCCTTCGCGACGCACACCCGGCGCACGCGCGCCCACACGTCGGGCTCGTTGTCGCGCACCCACATGATCTTCTCGACCGAGTAGGTGGGGTTGAGGCGATGGCCCAGGATGCCGTAGGCGTGTTCGGCGCCGATCGCGGCCTCGAGCTCGCGCTGCTGGGCGCCCGACCTGGTGTCGGCCCAGATGATCGCCGGGCGTGCGGGTTCGCCGTCGGCGTCGAGCAGCACCGCCCCCATCATCTGGCCGCTCACCACGAGTCCGGCGATGTCGGTCGCGGCCGTTCCGGTGCGGGCGATCAGGTCGCGCGTCGCCTCGACGACCGCGTTCCACCAGTCGGAGGGGTTCTGCTCGGCGATACCGCCCGCGGCGAAGTGCGCGGGGTAGGGGACGGTGACCGAGGCGACGAGACGGCCGTCGTCGTGGTGCAGGGACGCCTTGTTGCCGGTGGTGCCCAGATCGTGCGCGATGATCATGGCCGGAGCCTATTCCGCGTAGGGGCGCAGGTCGACGCCGGAGGCTGCGCGATAGGCGCGTGCGCCCATGCCGTGCTCCAGCACCCAGCCGTAGTCGTGCCCTGCTCCTCCCGGGTAGACCGCGAGGAAGGCGTAGGGCTCGTCGCCGGTGTTGACCGAGCGATGCGCCCAGCCCGGCGGGATGTAGCCGATCGTCCCGGGGAGCATGTCCAGCCACTCGGTGCGATCGCCGTCGAACATGAGCAGTCCGCCGCGGCCCTTCAATGCCAGGTAGATCTCGCCCTGATGGTGCGGGTGCTGGTGACCCTTGGTCATCCAGAGCTCACCGGACGTGTCGCCGGGCATGATCGTCGTGATCGACTGCGGCAGCTCGCGGTCGACCTCGGGAACGGGGGAGCTCACCACCGTGTAGACCACGGGGTTCTCGCCGGCGGATGCGTCGGCCCAGGCCTCGGCGTCGAGGAAAAGCCCCTCGAGGTCGGACATCCGCCGGGTGAGGGTCGGCCCTTCGGGCGAGAGAGTCAGCTTCTCGGCGTCGAACGCGATCGCCATCGGAGAGATCGGCGGGGTGTGGAACTCGGGCATCGGTGCTCCTCGTACGGGCGCTGCGTCGTTGCGCAACCTGTAATGACAGGTTCACTGTACCTGTTATGACAGGTCGCGTCCAGAGTCGCTCATCTTTCGAATCGCGTGAATGGTCCGATTCGGGGCGGAGAAGCGACCGTTCACGCGATTCGAAACCCGGGGCTGTCGCGAGTAGCGTCAACGACCATGGGCACGGTGAGGACGGATACGGCGGTCGCACCCGCGCGCGACGTGCGCCTCGGGCTGCCGCTCGCGATCGCCGCGGCCTTCGCGTTCGGTATGTCGGGAGCATGGGCGCGCGGGCTCATCGATGCGGGGTGGACGCCCGGGGCCGCGGTCACCGCTCGCATCTGGGTGGCAGCCCTCGTGCTGCTCCTCCCCACGATCCTCTCCCTGCGTGGGCGGTGGGGGCTGCTGCGGCGCAATGCGGGGATGATCCTCGCCTACGGTCTGCTCGCGGTCGCGGCGACGCAACTCTTCTACTTCCAGGCCGTCGCCGTCATGGATGTCGGGATCGCCCTGCTCATCGAGTACACCGCTCCGGTCGCGGTGCTGCTGTGGCTCTGGCTGCGCAGGGGGGAGCGTCCGACGCGTCGGAGCATCATCGGCGCGGCCATCGCCTTCGTCGGGCTCGTGCTGATGCTCGACATCCTCACCGGTGCCGACGTGAACGTGGCCGGGATCCTCTGGGCGCTCGGGGCGATGGTGGGGGCGGCGACGTACTTCGTGCTGTCCGCCAAGGCGGACACGGGGCTGCCGCCGATCGCGCTCGCCGGCAGCGGTCTGCTGCTCGGTGCGCTCGGGCTCACCGCCGCCGGGGCCATCGGCGTGCTGCCGATTCGGTGGACCACCGACGACATCGCGTACCGGTTCGGCAGTGTGCCGTGGTTCGTCCCGGTGCTGGCGATGGGTGTCGTCGCGACCGCCCTCGCGTACCTGCTCGGGATCGCGTCGACGCGGATGCTGGGGTCGCGGCTCGCGTCCTTCGTCGCGCTCGCCGAGGTCGTGGCGGCTCTTCTGTTCGGCTGGCTGCTCCTCGGGCAGCTCCCCGATCTGCTGCAGGCGCTGGGTGGGGTGCTCGTGCTCGCCGGCGTCGTCGTGGTCAAGTTGGGGGAGCCGGTCGCCCAGGAGTTCGTCGAACCGGTGCCGTAGCCCTCGCGGGGAATGTATACCGGAAACGAGTCCAGCGAGATCATCGGCCCGCCAGAGCCGCTTTATGTATACACTGAGGGCATGACCCTTCCCGTGGAGCGCACCTCGGCCGGTGACCGTGCGTATGCGGCGCTGCTCGATGACATCCAGTCCGGCGCGCTCGCGGCAGGTTTCGTGCTCGGCGAGGTCGAGCAGGCGGAGCGCCTGGGCGTGAGTCGCACGCCCATGCGCGAAGCGCTGCGCAGGCTCGCCGCCGACGGCCTCGTCGTCCAGCAGTCACCGCGGGTCACGGTCGTCGCCGATCTCGACGCCGACGACATCCGCTCGCTCTTCGAGATCCGCCGTGCGCTCGAGGAGAGCTCGGCACGCCTCGCCGCCACCCGGGGCGATGCCTCCCTGTTCGCCGCGCTCGCCGACGAGTTCGCCCACGTCGACCTCGACGCCGTCGCCGGCCGCGACGCCTACTATGCGCTGATAGCCCGCTTCGACGCCGCCCTCGACGCCGCTGTGGCGAACGACTACATCGCGTCGGCGCTGCGCACGGTGCGCACCCACCTCGTGCGGGTTCGTCGGATGGCGCGGGACAACCCCGCCCGGCTCGCCGCCTCCGCGGGGGAGCACCGCACCATCGCCGCGGCGCTCGCCGCCCGCGACGGCGACCTCGCGGCCCACGCGACGCACGTGCACCTGCACAACGCGCTCACCGGCATCCTCGACTCCCTCCCCGAAGACGTCTCGTCCCCTCCCACGACCGAAGGACTCTCATGACCGTCACCCACCACGTCCGTGTGCACCGCAGCGACGAGAACCTCGCCCGTGAGGATCAGCTCGCCTGGAGGATCGCCGAGGTCGCCGCCGACCCGGTCGAGGTCGAGCAGGATGTCGTCGACATGATCATCAACCGCATCATCGACAACGCCTCCGTCGCCGCGGCCTCCCTGACCCGCGCTCCGATCAACGCGGCCAGGGCGCAGGCGTTCAGCCATCCCGTCTCGACGGGCGGCGTCGGTGCGAACCTCTTCGGCGCCGCACTCGACCACCGCACCAGCCCCGAGTGGGCCGCCTGGGCGAACGGCGTGGCCGTGCGCGAGCTGGACTACCACGACACGTTCCTCGCGGCGGAGTACTCGCACCCCGGCGACAACATCCCGCCGATCCTCGCGGTCGCCCAGCACACCGGCAAGGACGGCCGCGCCCTGGTGCGCGGCATCGCCACCGGGTATGAGATCCAGATGGATCTGGTGCGCGCGATCTGCCTGCACAAGCACAAGATCGACCACGTCGCCCACCTCGGCCCGTCGGCCGCCGCCGGCATCGGAACCCTGCTCGGCCTCGACGTCGAGACCATCTATCAGGCCGTCGGGCAGGGACTGCACACCACGACCGCCACCCGCCAGAGCCGCAAGGGCGAGATCTCGACCTGGAAGGCGCACGCCCCGGCCTTCGCGGGCAAGATGGCCGTCGAAGCGGTCGACCGGGCGATGCGGGGGCAGACCAGCCCCGCCCCGATCTACGAAGGTGAAGACGGCGTGATCGCCTGGATGCTCGACGGCAAGGATGCCGCGTACGACGTGCCGCTGCCCGCTGCGGGTGAGCCCAAGCGCGCGATCCTCGACTCGTACACGAAGGAGCACTCGGCCGAGTACCAGGCGCAGGCGCTCATCGACCTCGCCCGCAAGCTCGGGATCGAGAATCCGGCGCTGCGTGACCCCGCCAACATCGATCAGATCGTCATCCACACGAGCCATCACACCCACAACGTGATCGGCTCCGGCGCCAACGACCCGCAGAAGTACGACCCGACCGCCTCGCGCGAGACGCTCGACCACTCGGTGCCCTACATCTTCGCGGTCGCGCTGCAGGACGGTGGATGGCACCACGTCGACTCCTACGCTCCCGAGCGCGCGGGCCGCGCCGACACGGTCGCGCTGTGGCACAAGATCACCACCGCCGAGGACGCCGAGTGGACGCGCCGCTATCACTCCGAGGACCCCGATGAAAAGGCGTTCGGCGGTCGCGTCGAGATCCGCCTCACCGACGGGTCGACCGTGGTGGACGAGATCGCCGTGGCGGATGCCCACCCCCTCGGAGCGCGTCCGTTCGCCCGGGAGAACTACATCGCCAAGTTCCGTCTGCTGGCGGAGCCCGTGCTCGAGCCCGCCGAGATCGAACGGTTCCTGGACCTCGTCCAGCGTCTGCCCGAGCTGACCGCAGCGGAGGTCGGCGAGCTGTCGATCGTCGCGAAGCCGGGAGTGCTCGAGAACGCTCCGGCACCGGCAGGACTCTTCTGATGCTGTACTCGACCGTCACCCCGTCGGAGAAGCGGCGCCTGTTCCGCGAGCGGCTCGCGAGCGGGGAGCTGCTTCGCTTCCCCGGTGCGTTCAACCCGCTGAGCGCACGCCTGATCGAGCAGAAGGGCTTCGACGGCGTCTACATCTCCGGCGCCGTGCTCTCGGCCGATCTGGGCCTCCCCGACATCGGCCTCACCACACTCACCGAGGTCGCGGGTCGGGCGAAGCAGATCGCCCGAATGACCGACCTCCCCGCGATCGTCGATGCCGACACCGGCTTCGGCGAACCGATGAACGTCGCCCGCACGATCCAGGAGCTCGAGGATGCGGGCCTCGCGGGCACGCACATCGAGGACCAGATCAACCCGAAGCGCTGCGGTCACCTCGACGGCAAATCCGTGGTCGACGAGGACACGGCGATCAAGCGCATCCGTGCCGCCGTCGACGCCCGTCGCGACGAGAACTTCCTGCTCATGGCGCGCACCGACATCCGGGCGGTGGAAGGGCTGGACGCGGCGATCGACCGCGCCAAGGCACTGGTGGATGCGGGCGCCGACGCGGTGTTCCCCGAGGCGATGCGCACGCTCGCGGAGTTCGAGGCGATGGCCGAGGCACTCGACGTGCCGATCCTCGCGAACATGACCGAGTTCGGCAAGAGCGAGCTGTTCTCCGTGGATCAGCTGCGCGACGCCGGGGTCAACCTCGTCATCTGGCCGGTGTCGCTGCTGCGCATCTCGATGGGGGCCGCGGGCCGTGCGCTCGATACGCTGAACGAAGAGGGGCACCTGACCTCGAAGCTCGGCGAGATGCAGCACCGCGCCGACCTCTACGACCTGATCGACTACGAGTCGTACAACCATTTCGACTCCGGTGTCTTCAACTTCACCATCACGAAGGAGTGACCATGACCGAGCCGGACATCAAGAAGGGCCTCGCGGGGGTCGTCGTCGACACGACCGCGATCTCGAAGGTCAATCCCGAGACGAACAGTCTGCTGTACCGCGGCTATCCGGTGCAGGAGCTCGCGGACACGCAGCCGTTCGAAGCGGTCGCCTACCTGCTCTGGAACGGCGAACTGCCGACGCCCGAGGAGCTGGCGGCGTTCCGCGTGGAGGAGCGCAGACACCGCGCGCTCGCCGACAACGTCAAGGCCGCGATCGACCTGGTCCCGCTCGACGCGCACCCGATGGACGAGGTGCGCACCGCGGTGAGCCTGATCGGTGCGTCCGACCCGGGCGCCGGCGGCTCGGTGCTCGACGCCGGGGGCAGCCCCGAGCAGAACCTCGAGCGCAGCATCCGCCTCTTCGCCGCGCTCCCGGCGATCGTCGCCTACGGGCAGCGTCGTCGTCGTGGCCAGGAGCTCATCGCCCCCCGAGACGACCTCGACTACTCCGCGAACTTCCTCTGGATGACGTTCGGCGAGGAAGCGGACGACGTCGTCGTGGATGCGTTCAACCGCTCGATGATCCTGTACGCGGAGCACTCCTTCAACGCCTCGACGTTCACCGCACGCGTGATCACCTCGACCCTGAGCGACATCTACTCCGCGGTCGTCGGGGCCATCGGCGCGCTCAAGGGCCCGCTGCACGGTGGCGCCAACGAAGCGGTCCTGCACATCTTCGACGACATCGGCACCGCAGACAATGTCGTGCCGTGGCTCGACAAGGCGCTCGCCGAGAAGCGCAAGATCATGGGCTTCGGGCATCGCGTCTACAAGAAGGGCGATTCCCGGGTGCCGACCATGAAGGCGGCGCTCGACACCCTCGTGGAGCACTACGATCGCGCCGACGTGGCCGAGCTGTACGACACCCTCGAGTCGGAGTTCGTGGCGCGCAAGGGCATCTATCCGAACCTCGACTACCCGTCGGGCCCTGCCTACAACCTGATCGGTTTCGACACGCTCACCTTCACGCCGCTGTTCGTCGCGGCGCGAGTGACGGGCTGGACCGCGCACGTGATCGAGCAGGCGGGATCGAACGCGCTGATCCGTCCGCTGTCGCACTACGACGGTCCGGACGAGCGCCACGTCGAGGGCTGACCCCCGCCCGAGCTCAGAGGGGGGCGGGATCGGGGTGAGCGGTGCGCCCGGAGAAGCCCGTCGACTCGCGTCTGACGATGCGGAACCCCGGCTTCACCGTGCGCGGCGAGCGACGACCCCCCTTCTCCTCGATGCGCTCGATGAGCAGGTCCACGGCTGCCACCGCGATCTGTGTGCGCCCGGCGTCGACACTGGACATGGAGGGGATCGAGAACTTGGCCTCGTCGATGTCGTCGAACCCGATCACCGCGACGTCCTCGGGGACGCGCAACCCCGCCTCGCCCAGCGCGCGGAGCGCCCCCAGACCGAGGGCGTCGTTGAGGGCGAAGACCCCGTCGAACGCCACCCCTTCGCTGATCAGCTCGCGGATCGCCAGGAGACCTCCGCTGCGACTCCAGTGCGCGCTCGTGCGGATGAGCCGTGGGTCGACCTCGAAGCCGGCCTCGAGGAACGCCTCCCGATAGCCGGCGAGTCGCAGCTTCGTCGAGCTGGTGCCAGGCGTCTCGTCCTCTTCTGCGCCGACGAGGGCGATGCGCCGGCGCCCGATGTCGAGAAGATGCTCCACCGCAGCTCTGGCTGCGGAGGTGTTGTGCATGGCGACGTGGTCTGTCGGGCCGTCGAAGATGCGCTCACCGAGGAGGACGAGGGGGAAGCCCGTGTCCAGAGCATCGGCATCGGGCTGCCCCAGTGCCACGGGGCTGAACAGCAGTCCGTCGGTGAGACGCAGACGCCCTCCGGTGATCACCTGCAGTTCGCGGGCCCTGTCGCCGCTGGTCTGCTCGACGACGACACCGAGCCCCCGGTCGTCGGCGGCACGGATGACCGCATCCGCCAGCTCGGCGAAGTAGTTCTCGCTCAGAGCGGGAACGGCGAGGCCGATGACACCCGTGCGGCCGGAGCGGAGGCCGCGGGCCGACAGATTCGGCCGGTAGCCGAGTTCATCGATGGCCGTCTGCACACGTTCGCGGGTCTGCGCGCTCACATGCGGATAGTCGTTGATGACGTTCGAGACGGTCTTGATGGAGACTCCGGCGAGGCGCGCGACGTCGTGCATCGTCGGATCCATCGGGCCTCACCAATCGCCGTGTGTCACGCCAGCGCGCTCCCCTCACTCTAACGTCGTGCGCAGAGTGCGGGCGGGAGAGGAATGCTCTCCCGCCCGCACCCGAATAGCCTGCTGCTACTGGCCGAGCTCGTTCTGAAGGTCGGTCTGCGCCTGATCGAGAGCCTCCTCCGCGGGCGTGCCGTTCTCGTAGATCTCGTTGAGCGTGACCGTGCGGAACTGGTTGTCGACCGTGGGGAGGGACGGGTTGGAGAACGACTCGAAGTGACCGATCCCGTCCTTCACCGAGTTCAGCACGTCGAACAGGTTCGTCTGGAAGTACTGGTTGAACTTGTTGTCCGGGTTCTTCGTGACCTTCTCGTCTTCCCAGACCGACATGTTCACGGGATCGAAGCCCAGCTCCTCCCACACCTTCACGTTCGCTTCGAGCGACAGCTTGCTGTAGGCCGCGAACTCGCTGGCGATCTCCTTCTTCCCGCTGCCGGCCATCACGGCGGTGCCGGTGCCACCGCCGCCGATGGTCAGCGCCTCGGAGCCCTCGATCTGCGGAGCGGGAGCGATCGCGATCTTCCCCGCGAGATCCGGCATGTAGTCGACGAAACGCGAGGTGTACCACGCGGGGTAGACGACGGCGGCGTAGTCGCCGTCGTTGATGGCGCCGAAGGCCTCCTCGCTGTCCGGGCTGCCACCGGGGATCGTCGAGATCGCTCCCGACTCCTTCATGTCCTGGAACATCTCCATCGTGTCGACGACCTCGGGGCTGTTCACGTCGACGTCCCCCCGCCCGTCCTCGGTGAAGAGCTGACCGCCGTTCTGTGCGATCGCGAGCGGCTCGGTGAAGAAGATGCTCGTGCTGGCGACGCCGAACGCCTTCCCGGTCGCCGCGGAGTACTCGGCGCCGGCGGCGGCGAAGTCGTCCCAGGTCTCGATCGTCGTGTAGTCGATTCCGGCGCTCTCGAGGAGTTCGGTGTTGTAGAAGCTCACGAAGGCGCCGACGTGGGTCGGGAAGCCGTAGATCTTGCCGTTCCTGCTGTAGAGGTCGAGCCGGGCCTGCACGATGTCGTCGGTGTAGGGCGCGGCGACCTCCGTCAGATCCGCCAACGGCGGGTTGTCGCCCTTGACGAAGTTCGCGAACTTGCCCACCTCGATGTCGGCCAGGTCGGGGAGGCCCTCCCCGGAGTTCACGGCGAGCAGGAGCTTGTCGTGCATGTCCTGGTAGGGGTAGACGGTGATGTTCAGGTCGATGGCCTTGTCGGGGTTCTCCTTGTTCCAGCTCTCGGCCATCTGCTCGTAGACCTGGCCGTGGAGCTCGGCGAAGACCCACATGTCCAGTGTGGTGGTGCCGTCGGCGTTCGCGCCGTCGTCCTGCGGGGTGCCGCTCGCGCAGGCGGACAGAACGCCGACCGTCACTGCTGCCACGGTCGCCGCGGTCAGAATCCTTCGGAATCGCATGGTCATACTCCTGACTGTGTGGGGGATACGGGGGAGAGGAAGGTTCGGTGTCAGCCCTTGACCGCACCGGCGGTCATGCCCTGCACGAAGAACCGTTGGAACGCGAGGAAGAGGATGAGGAGGGGGATCAGGGAGAAGAACGAGCCGATGATCAGCAGCTCGTAGTTGTTGCCGTACGGCGTGAGCAGCGTGTTCAGGCCGATGGGCAGGATGAACTTGTCCGGCGAGCGCAGAACCAGCAGCGGCCAGAGGAAGTTGTTCCAGATGATCATGCTGTTGAGGATCGCCATCGCCGCGAACGCCGGTTTGGCGATTGGTGCCACCAGACGGAAGAAGATGCCGAACTCCGACACTCCGTCCATGCGACCGGCCTCAAGGATCTCCTTCGGGATGCCCAGGAAGTACTGCCGGAAGAAGAAGATCGTGACCGCCTGGGCGAGGAACGGGAGGACGACGATCCAGTACTGGTCCGTGGCGCGCATGTCGTTCACCTGGACGTACAGCGGCAGCATGAGCATCTCGAACGGGATCGTCATGAGGATGATCACGAGGATGAAGCCGAGGCTCTTGCCGCGGAACTCGTACATCGCGAACCCGTAGGCGACGAACGAGCTCACGAGGAGAGTGCCCACCAATTGCACGACCGTGAGCACGAGACTGTTCCAGAACCATTGGAAGTACAGGCCGGAATCGGTGAAGAGCATCACGTAGTTGTCGAAGCTCAGTGTCGACCAGTCGGTCGAGAACGAGATCCCGTTGCGGATGACGTCGTTGCCGTCCTGAAAGGTTCCGAAGACGATCGCGAGCACCGGGACGAGCGAGACGAGAGCGATGAGGATCAGGAAGCCGCTCTGTATCAGCCCCGCCGTGCGACGCGACATCCGTGGTCGTGTGCGGGCGGCAGGCGGCGTCGCGGAGGTCTGGTACATCATCGAGCCGACTCCTTCTTCAACGTGCCCGTGGCGATGAGCTGAGTGAGATTGATCGCGAGGACCAGCACGAGGAGCACGACGCCCACGGCGGAGGCGAAGCCGAGGTCATTGTCCTGGATGCCCTTGCGATAGAGGTAGCCGACGATCGTCAGGCCCTGGTTGTTCGGTGAGTTGTTGCCGGCGTAGAGCATGAAGCTCTCGAGGAACATGGCCAGACCGCCGTACACGCTGATCGTGGTGACGTAGACGATGGTGGGCTTCAGCCCCGGCAGGGTGACGTTGAAGAACTGCTGGACCTTGCTCGCACCGTCGATCGACGCCGCCTCGTAGTACTCGGTCGGGATCGCCTGCATGCCGGCGAGGAAGTACATCGTGTTCACGCCGGCCCATCTCCACAGCGCCAGGAGGAGCAGTGCCGTGAGACCGGTGAGGTCTTCGCGCAGCCAGCGGACGGGCCCGAAGCCGAAGAACTCGACGACCTGGTTCATCAGACCCGAGTCGGTCTCGGAGAACATCAGTCGGAAGATGATGCCGGCGACCACGACGGACGTCAGCGCGGGGATGAAGAGCGAGGACTTGAAGAAGTCCTTGATGCGGCTGCTGCCCAGTCGGGAGTTGATGATCGCCGCCAGCACCATCGGGATCGGGACGAGGATGACCAGGGTGAGGAGCATGTAGCGGATGCTGTTGAACATGGCCTTCCAGAACACCTGGTCGCGCCAGAGCCGCTCGTAGTTCTCCGTACCGATGAACGTGGCCTGACCGTAGAGCACCTCCTGGAAGCTCATCGACACCGATCGGCCGACGGGAACCAGCCAGAACACGAGCACCGTGAGCACGAAGGGCAGGATGAACAGGTAGGGAGCGAGACGCTGGTTGTAGAGCAGTTTCTTCATGCGCCGCGACCCCTTCTCAGCGTTCCAGAATTCACAACGATGTAAACAGGCTGACAGTGCGCCGCGTCACCATGTCGGTGATGCGTCCTCGTGAGGCCGTGGGGGCGTCGCGCTGGTTCTCGATCAGTCATGGCAGCTTTCTTCCTCGAACTCATGCCTGGGTGGCGTTTCTCGCCGGAGCTTCGGGTGGCGCGGAGATGTCGACGCTCCATGAACGGGGTCGTTTGCTCCGCCTCCACCTGTCTTCGCTGAACAGGTTATGCTCCTGCCGACAGATTTACAACGTTGTATATTGGTGACGCACACGTCCTCACTCGGAAGAGCACCCATGCCATCGGCCCATCTGACCATCGACCCGCACTTCGTGACCGGGCGCATTCAGCGTCGACTGTTCGGCGGCTTCGTCGAACATCTCGGCCGCCACGTCTACGACGGAATCTATGAACCCGGGCATGAGGCCGCGGATGCGGAGGGGTTCCGCCGTGATGTCATCGACCTCGTCCGAGAACTCGGCGTCTCGACCATCCGCTATCCCGGCGGCAACTTCGTTTCGGGGTTCCGATGGGAAGACTCGGTCGGCCCTCGTGAACAGCGGCCCCGGCGCCTCGACCTCGCCTGGCACTCGACCGAGACGAACGAGGTCGGGCTCCATGAGTTCGCCTCGTGGCTCGACAAGGTGGGCAGCGACCTCATGATGGCGGTCAACCTCGGCACCCGGGGGACGCTGGAGGCACTGGATCTTCTCGAGTACGCGAACATCCGAGGAGGGACGGCGTTGAGTGAGCGGCGTCGAGAGAACGGGCGTGACGAGCCGTTCGGTGTCGAGATGTGGTGCCTGGGCAACGAGATGGACGGTCCGTGGCAGCTCGGCCATCGCTCTGCGGACGACTACGGCAAGGTCGCCTCGCAGGCGGCCAAGGCCATGCGACAGATGGACCCCGATGTCACGCTCGTCGTCTGCGGGTCATCGAGCCGGCACATGCCCACGTTCGGTGAATGGGAGCGCGTCGTGCTCGGGCACACCTACGACGACGTCGACTACATCTCCTGCCACGCCTACTACGAGGAGAAGGACGGAGACCTCGACTCGTTCCTCGCGTCCGCCGTCGATATGGATCGCTTCATCGAGTCGGTGGTGGCGACGGCTGATCACGTCGGGGCCGTACGGGGCAGCACGAAGAAGATCGACCTCTCCTTCGACGAGTGGAACGTCTGGTACCTCGACCGGTTCCGCGACGTGGACAAGATCTCCGGCATCGACAACTGGCCGATCGCTCCGCGTCTGCTGGAGAACGTGTACTCGGTCGTCGACGCGGTCGTCTTCGGCAACCTCCTCATCTCGCTGATCAAGCATGCCGATCGGGTCACGAGCGCATCGCTGGCGCAGTTGGTGAATGTGATCGCGCCCATCATGACCGAGCCGGGCGGGCCCGCGTGGAGGCAGACCACGTTCTACCCCTTCTCGATCACGTCGCGCCTGGCCCAGGGGGACGCGCTCGAGCTCAAGCTCGACGCTCCCTCTTACCGCACCGCACTGTACGGCGAAGTGCCACTCGTCGACGCGGTGGCGACGCACGAGTCCGAGAGCGGGCGCTCTGCCGTCTTCCTGGTGAATCGGAGCACGACGGAGGCGATCACGGTCACCGTGGACATCGCTGGACTCGGCGACGTCGGGGTGTGCGAGGCGCACACCCTGAGTGATGACGACGTGTACGCCGTGAACACGCTCGCCGACCCGGAGCGCGTCACCGTCCGCGACAACGACACGGTCGCCCTCGAAGGAGGACTGCTCACAGTGACTCTGCCGCCCGTGTCCTGGTCCGCCATCGCTCTGGGCTGAGCTCGCCGGCCCGACGTCCGAGACGGGGTGATCGCGTTCCGAGTGCGCAGAGGTCTCGTCAGCGTGTGAGCCAGCTCCGCAGGGACCGGGTCACGAAGGGCAGCACCCAGTACGCCATGATCGGGGTCAGGACGAGAGTCGTGACGAGCACTCGCAGCCAGATCGGGAGACCGGCCCAGCCGGGAACGGGACTCAGGGCGTAGGTGAAGGCCAGGTTGACCGGGAAGAAGCCCAGCCAGATCGAGGTCGCCTGCTTCCACCGCGGAGGCGCGGGCGCGACGGTGACCGTGGCGGTGCCGCCCTCGGAGGACGGGAGCGCGATGGTCCCGGTGGTCGGCTCGTCGAACCAGCCCTCGATGCCGGTGCGCCGTTTCGAACGCTCGCTCCGCACGAAGCCCTCGCCCATCGACAGCCACCAGGTGCGTTCGGCCGACTGCTCCCACGCGACCAGCGACTCCTCGCTCGCGAAGCGGTAGAGCATGTGCCACACCTGCGAGTCCTCGCCGGCGCGCACCCAGCCGGAGCCGAGGAAGCCCGGATACTTCGTCGCGAGGTTCACCCCCGTCTGCACCCAGGCGGTCGCCTCGGTGATGCGGCCGGGGTCGACCTCGCGGCGGATGGACACGGTGACGGGCTCGGACATGATGCGGTCCTCGGAGAACGGACGCCCGGGGTCGGGGCGTCGAAGCGGATGCGCCAGGGGTGGCAGCGCACGGTCGATTCTAGGTCGAACGCCCCAGGGATGCCGCCTCCACGAAGAGGACCCCCGCCGACCCGATTCGGCGGGGGTCTCGCGGCGTGGGAGCCGCGACGGGAGCGAGAGTGCTCACCGTGCGCGCGGTAGACGTGACACCCGATCCGGTCTGAGTCTCTGTCCGCGCATCTGCAGTTGTACCCGGGGGAGATGGCCGGCCGGTGAACGCGGTGCGAACAACCCCGACGGATGAGAAGACCCACGCGGGAGAAAATGCTAGGACGTCCTAGTAAATCTCCGGAGGCCAGAGTAAACTTCTCAATGTGCCAATGACGGCACGGAGGGATGTCACACAATGACTCGTACCATCGCCCACTTCGTAGGCGGATCGCTTCTCACTCCCGACTCCGGTCGCTTCGCCGATGTGTTCGATCCGAGCACCGGTGCCGTGCAGGCGCGGGTGCCGCTGGCGTCGGCCGAGGAGGTCCGCCGGGTGATCGCCAACGCCGAGGAGGCCCAGGTCGCCTGGGCCGCGACCAACCCGCAGAAGCGTGCGCGGGTGCTGCTGCGCTTCCTCGACCTGGTGCAGCGCGAGATGACGCCGCTCGCCGAGCTCCTCGCGAGCGAACACGGCAAGACGGTCGACGATGCCAAGGGCGACATCCAGCGCGGTCTCGAAGTCATCGAGTTCTCCGCCGGGGCTCCGCACCTGCTCAAGGGCGAGTACTCCACGGGCGCGGGGACCGGAATCGACGTCTACTCGATGCGGCAGCCCCTGGGCGTGGTCGCCGCGATCACTCCTTTCAACTTCCCCGCCATGATCCCCCTGTGGAAAGCGGGGCCCGCGCTCGCGGCGGGGAACGCCGTCGTGCTCAAGCCCAGCGAGCGCGATCCCTCGGTGCCGGTGCGCCTCGCCGAGCTCTTCCTCGAAGCGGGACTTCCCGCCGGGGTGCTCAACGTCGTGCACGGTGACAAGGAGGCGGTCGACGCGCTGCTCACCGATGACCGCATCCGCGCCGTCGGGTTCGTCGGGTCCACACCGATCGCCGAGTACATCTACGGCACCGCGACGGCTCACGGCAAGCGGGCGCAGTGCTTCGGCGGAGCCAAGAACCACATGATCGTGATGCCGGACGCCGACCTCGACCAGGCGGTGGATGCGCTCATCGGTGCGGGCTACGGTTCGGCCGGAGAGCGCTGCATGGCGATCTCGGTGGCCGTTCCGGTCGGACAGGAGACGGCCGACGCCCTCGCCGCCAAACTCACCGAACGGGTCGCCCAGCTGCGGGTCGGGCCCTCTCTCGCGGCGGACGTCGACTACGGGCCGCTGGTCACCCGCGCAGCGGTGGAACGGGTCGAGGGGTACATCCAGCAGGGCGTCGACGAAGGAGCGACCCTCCTCGCCGACGGCCGCGGCTTCACCGTTCCCGGTCACGAAGAGGGGTTCTACCTCGGACCGACCCTGTTCGACCACGTCACGACCGAGATGGCGATCTATCGGGAAGAGATCTTCGGCCCGGTACTAGTAATCGCCCGTGCTGCCGACTACGAAGAGGCGCTGCGCATGGCCTCGGAGCACGAGTACGGCAACGGCGTCGCGATCTTCACGCGCGACGGTGACGCCGCACGCGACTTCGCCGCCCGCGTCGAGGTCGGGATGGTCGGCGTGAACGTGCCGATCCCGGTGCCGATCGCGTACTACACGTTCGGCGGCTGGAAGCGCAGCGGGTTCGGAGACCTCAACCAGCACGGCACCGACGCCTTCCGGTTCTACACGAAGACCAAGACGGTGACGAGCCGCTGGCCTGCGGCGGGCATCCGCGACGGCGCCAGCTTCGTCATCCCCACCATGCACTGATCCGTACCGTCCGGCACGAAACTCCCACAAGGAACCACGATGACCATGACCACCGTCACCACCACAGCCGAAGAGCGCGAGGCGATCATCGGCGCCGTCCGCGAGTTCGCGGAGACCGAGCTCGCCCCGCACGCCGCGGAGCGCGACGAGAAGCACCTGTTCCCCCGCGAATCGCTGAACCGTGCCGGTGAGCTCGGCCTCGGCGGCATCTACGTGGACGAGGAGTTCGGCGGCACCGGCCTCAGCCGCCTCGACACCGTCGCGATCTTCGAGGAGCTCGCGAAGGGCGATCCTGCGGTCGCGGCCTACATCTCCATCCACAACATGGTCGTGTGGATGATCGACACGTACGGCGACGATGCGCAGCGTGGGCAGTGGCTGCCGGCGCTCACCTCGATGTCCGAGTTCGGCGGGTACTGCCTGACGGAGCCGGGCGCGGGATCGGACGCCGCGAACATCGCGACGAGCGCGGTCCGTGACGGCGACGACTTCGTGCTCACCGGCGTCAAGCAGTTCATCTCGGGCGCGGGCGAGGCCGCCGTCTACGTCGTCATGGCACGTACCGGAGAGCCGGGCGCGCGGGGGATCAGCGCGT
The DNA here is from genome assembly GCF_004337555.1 of Microbacterium sp. PI-1. Lineage (NCBI taxonomy): Bacteria > Bacillati > Actinomycetota > Actinomycetes > Micrococcales > Microbacteriaceae > Microbacterium > Microbacterium sp. PI-1. The sequence continues at coordinate 30,022 of NZ_SJYZ01000024.1, forward strand.
TCCTGGTGCCGGGCGACGCCGAGGCGTTGAGCTTCGGGGCGCCGGAGAAGAAGATGGGCTGGCATGCGCAGCCGACCCGCCAGGTGATCCTCGACGGCGTGCGGGTTCCGGCCTCCGCCATGCTCGGCGACGAAGGGCGTGGGTTCGCCATCGCGATGTCGGCCCTCAACGGAGGTCGGCTCAACATCGCGGCCTGTTCGCTGGGCGGCGCGCAATGGGCGCTCGACAAGGCCGTGCAGTACGTGCACGAGCGGATGGCCTTCGGAGAGCCGCTCGCCGAGAAGCAGTCGATCCTGTTCGCGATCGCCGACATGCGCACCGACCTGCACGCCGCACGCCTCATGGTGCGCGACGGCGCGCAGGCGGTCGATGAGCATGCACCCGACGCGACGATGCGCTGTGCGATGGCCAAGCGCTTCGCGACCGATGCCGGATTCGACGTCGCGAACCGGGCACTGCAGCTCCACGGCGGCTACGGGTATCTGCAGGACTACGGCATCGAGAAGGTGGTCCGTGACCTGCGCGTGCATCAGATCCTGGAAGGGACCAACGAGATCATGCGGCTCATCGTCGGTCGCGAGATGCTGCGACCTGCGGGTTCCGCCTCCCTCCAGCGCGGCGGCGGAGACCAGATGCGGAGCGCGTCATGACTCGCGTAGCCTTCCTCGGTCTCGGGCACATGGGCCTCCCCATGGCCAGGAACCTCGTCGCCGCCGGTCATGAGGTGCACGGCTTCGACCTGGTGCCCGCCGCCGTCGAGACGGCGCAGGCGGCGGGGATCCCGGTTGCGGCGAGTGGAGCGTATGCGGTGGCCGAGGCGGACGTCGTCATCACGATGTTCCCTGCCGGAAAGCACGTGATCGAGGCGTATCGCACCGAACTGCTCGCCGCCGCGCGACCGGGCACTCTCTTCATCGAGTCGTCCACGATCGCCGTCGACGAGGCGAGGGCGGCCCACGCGCTCGCGCTCGCCGCGGGGCACCGCAACATCGATGCCCCGGTCTCGGGAGGTGTGGTGGGTGCCGAGAACGGCACGCTCGCCTTCATGGTCGGTGGCTCGGACGAGGACTTCGCCGCAGCGCTGCCGCTGCTGGAGGTCATGGGCGCGCGGATCGTGCGCTGCGGCGGGCCCGGGCTGGGCCAGGCGGCGAAGGTCTGCAACAACATGGTGCTCGCGGTCTCGCAGATCGCGGTGGCCGAGGCGTTCGTGCTGGGGGAGCGACTGGGCCTCGAGCACCAAGCGCTGTTCGACGTCGTGTCGCAGGCATCCGGCCAGTGCTGGTCGATCACGACGAACTGCCCCGTTCCCGGCCCGGTTCCCACAAGTCCGGCCAACCGGGACTATCAGCCGGGCTTCGCCGGGGCGCTGATGGCGAAGGACCTCGGCCTCGCGCTGCAGGCGATCGAACAGACATCGACCGACGCCAAGATGGGCCGTCTGGCGCAGGAGCTCTATGCCGCCTTCGCCGCCGGTGACGGTGCGACCCGGGACTTCTCGGGCATCATCACGGATATTCGCGACGATCGCGTGTGAGCACTGCGTTCGAATCGCGCAACTGGTTCCATTCGCGGTGCGGACGGAGTCATTTGCGTGATTCGAAGGCCAGGTGAATGCTGAAAGAGATCCGACGGAGAGGGCGACATGACCGAATACGAGACGATCCTGGTCGAGCAGCGCGGACGAGTGGGGTGGATCACCCTGAACCGACCCGGCGCGCTGAACGCGTTGAACAGCCGACTCGCGGAGGAGGTCACCGCGGCCGCCGTCGCCTTCGACACGGACGACGCTGTCGGCGCCATCGTGGTGACCGGGTCCGAGAAGGCGTTCGCGGCCGGCGCCGACATCAAGGAGATGGAGAGCATGTCCGCGGCGGAGATGCTCGAGACCGACCACTTCGGCGTCTGGCATGACTTCGCCGCGGTGCGCACCCCCGTGATCGCGGCGGTCTCCGGCTTCGCCCTGGGCGGTGGCTGCGAGCTCGCGATGATGTGCGACATCATCCTCGCCGCGGACAACGCGAAGTTCGGCCAACCGGAGATCAACCTCGGCGTCATCCCCGGGATGGGCGGTACGCAGCGCCTGATCCGTGCGGTCGGCTACTACAAGGCGGCCGAGCTGGTGCTTTCCGGACGTTTCATGGGGGCGGAGGAAGCCGAGCGCGCAGGTCTCGTGTCACGTGTCGTTCCGGCATCCGAGCTCCTCGCCGAGGCGGCGACGCTCGCCGACTCCATCGCCGCGAAGTCGCTGCCGTCCGTCTATGCGGCGAAGGCCGCGCTGGATGCGGCGATGGAGACGACCCTCGCCGACGGCCTCGCGCACGAGAAGCAGGCCTTCGCGGCGCTGTTCGACACCGCCGACCAGAAGGAAGGGATGTCGGCGTTCCGGGAGAAGCGGTCGCCGGACTTCCAGAACCGCTAGGTGCTCGTTCGCAACTCCTCAGAAAGGAGTGCGTCGCGCGGGAGACGGCGCTTCGGGCGGTGCTCGTCGGAGATTCCTGAGGAGTTGTGAACGCCCTCAGCCGGACAGGGCGTCGAGGACCTTCGCGATCCGACCCTTGGCTGTTGGGCGTGTGCAAGGCTGCAAGTGGAAATGACGCGATCTGCATCAGTATCTTCGTCGTCGGCGGAGTCGCATGCTGGGGGTAATGACATGGGATTGAAAGAGAACATCCGCGATACTCGTACCCGTTGGCTCACACTCGGCACACTTGCTTCCTCGGCGCTCACCTTCCTCGGAGTGGTGCTCGCGATCACCACCATCATCGTCGGGCCGGGGGACGCAAACTCCCTGACAACCCTCGCGACCGTGTTGATCGTGATCGGAAGCATCGGCAGCGTCCTCGGCGCCATCATGCTCAACCATCGCTCCAGGAGCATCCGCCCGTAGCGCTCGGTCACGGTCGGCCGACCGTCACCGACTCGCGTTGCCCCGCCCCGGGACGGCGGGGATCGCAACTCCTCAGAAAGGAGTGCGTCGCGCGGGAGACGGCGCTTCGCGCGGTGCTCGTCGGCGATTCCTGAGGAGTTGTGAACGCCCTCAGCCGGAGAGGGCGTCGAGGACCTTCGCGATCCGGCGTTCGCGCGTCGCGTCCTGTTTGGCCTCGGACACGCTCCGCGCGTGCTCCTTGCGTACGGAGTACGACAGTGCGTCGAAGCGTGCCCGCGCGGCAGGGTCGGCGTCCAGGGCTGCAGCGAGTTCGGCGGGGATGTCGACGGTGCGCTCGGCTGAATCCACCCGGATCACGGCATCGATCTCCTGCCCGATCTCCAGCCCGAGTTCGGTGCGGACGGCCTTGCTGAACCCGATCAGGTTCTCGTCGCCCATCCGCGCCAGTCGCAGGCGGGCGGTGCGTCCGTCGATGGTGACGGCGACCGGGAAGGCCTTCCCGGCACCGAACGACGCGACCTGCTCGTCCGTGAGCAGGATCGCCGCGGCGGGGCCGCGGCCGGTGAGGACGGTGTGCAGACGCAGTTCGCTCATGCCGACAGGGTACGCCCCGGGTCCTCGATCTCGGCGGCCAGAATCGTGTTGCGTTCGCTGATCAGGCGGCGCATGTACGCGCCGAGGAACAGGGCGTCGACGATCCGGCCGAGCGGACCGAAGGGCGACCGGAACGTCACCGTGTCCCGCATGAGCGTGCCGGACGGATGCGCAACGAACCGGTGCTCGTGCAGGAACGCCGCGAACGGGCCGGCGATCTGCCGGTCCGAGAAGCCGTGGGGCGGATCGATGTCGAACACGACGGAACGCAACCGGAACGGGACGCCGAAATGACGTGCCCGCCACGTCACGGTCGACCCCTCCGTGAACGATCCCCCCGCCGGTGCCTCCACCATCGACTCGCCGTGTCGAGCCATCGAGCGGACGTGCAGCTCAGGGTCCAGCGACGCGGCGAACACGGCAGCGGGTGGTGCGGCGATGAGCGTCTCGAGGACGAACCGGGGCATGTCAGAGCGGCTCGGGATGCGGGCGAGGGTCCGCGAAGTCGCCTGCGGCTTTGCGGAGCCGTGCGACGATCGCGACGAGTTCCGCGGCGTCGTCTCCGCTCATGCCGGGATCGACGAAGACCTCGGAGTTCAGGGACCGGGTGGCGCGTTCGACCAGTTCCCGCCCGGCATCCGTGAGGGCGAGGAGCGCGGCCCGACCGTCGTGCGGGTGCGGCTCCCGCACCACGAGCCCATCGCGGACCAGTCGCTCCGCCGTGCTCGTGACCGTGGTCGGGTGCACCTGAAGGCGAGCGACGACACTCGACAGGGGGAGGCGTCCGGCGCGGCTGAACGCGAGCAGGCGCAGCACCTCGAACCGGGCGAAGCTGAGTGCGAACGGCTTGAGCGCCGCATCGACGCGGGCGAGCAGGAGCTGTTGGGCCCGCATGACCGAGGTGACGACAGCCATGCCGTCGGCGGCATCCGTCCACCCGTGCGCGATCCACTGCCGCTTGGCCTCGGCGAGCGGGTCAACGGGGAGCGGGCGGGGTCGGGTCACCTCTCTACGGTACCGGCGGCGGCGTGCGGCGGACGGAGCGTGGGGGATACCGCAGCCGGAGTGTGGGGTATGTATACATTGTTGGGGCAATTCTGGGGTCCCGACCGTGGTTTCCTCCGCTTTTGGCTACATAGAGACCCATGCGGATAGACTCAGCGTGTCGTGAGGAGCAATCGATGAAGATCTTCGTCTTGGTCAAAGAGGTGCCCGACACCTATGGCGATCGCAAACTGAATCTCGAGACCGGGCTCGCTGATCGCGCCGCCGGAGATGTCGTCCTGGACGAGATCACCGAGCGTGCTCTCGAGGTCGCCCTCCGTTACGCCGACAAGAACGACGGGACCGAGGTCGTCGCCCTCTCGATGGCTCCGGCCGGCTCGACCGCCTCCGTGCGTCGGGCGCTGGCGATCGGCGCCTCGTCGGCCGTGCACATCGCCGATGAGGAACTCGTGGGTGCCGATCTCGGCCTCACCGCCGAAGTGCTGGCCGCCGCGATCCGCCGCGGGAGCCCCGACCTGGTGATCACCGGGAACCTGTCGACCGACGGCTCGGGCGGTGTCATCCCGGCCATGCTCGCCGAGCACCTCGGGTTCGCGCAGGCCACCGCTCTCACGTCGGTCGAGATCACCGACGACGGCGTCTCCGGGGTCCGCGGTGCGGATGCCGGCAGTCAGCCGATCACGGCGTCGCTGCCCGCAGTGATCTCGATCACCGAGGCGCTCCCCGACGCACGCTTCCCCAACTTCAAGGGCATCATGGCGGCGAAGAAGAAGCCGCTGGAGGTGCTCTCGCTCGTCGACCTCGAGGTCTCGGCGGATCCGTCCGCAGCGCCGCGAACCATCATGACCGCGGTGTCGGAGAAGCCTCCGCGCGCGGCCGGCGTGAAGATCACCGATGAGGGCGATGCCGCCGACAAGCTCGTCGACTACCTCGTGCAGAACAGGTTGGTGTGAGATGACTTCTTCCGAGAACCCGATCCTCGTCCTCGTCGACGTCGACCCCTCCGGGTACGTCGCGACCAGCACGGCCGCGCTGATCGGTGCCGCGTCGACGGTCGGTACGCCTGTGGCCCTGATCGTCGGCGGGAGTCCTGCGGCGGTCGATCAGGCCGCCGCTGCCGGAGCATCCGTGGTGCTGACGGCCGACGGAGACCCCACCGCGCTGACGGTCCCGATCGTGGACGCGTTGCAGGCCGCGGCAGCCCAGGTGCGACCCGATGCTGTGCTCATCTCGAACTCGATCTCCGGTCGAGACGTGGCAGGACGATTCGCGGTGCGCACGAAGAGCGCGCTGTCGGTCGACGCGGTCGGCGTCTCCCGCGATGAGGAGGGTGTCGTCGCGCACCACTCGGTCTACGGCGGCGCGTATCTGGTCGACTCCGCTCCGACATTCGGAACCCCGGTGATCACGGTGCGTCAGGGCGCGGTCGATGCGCGTGCCGAGGCGGTGCCGTCGCACTCGGTCGAGGTGCTCGATGTCACCCCGTCCGGGGTCGTCGCCGCGACGGCCGGTCCGGTCGAAGCGGTCGAGGTCGCCTCCTCCCGCCCTGAGCTGCGGGGCGCCACCCGTGTCGTCTCGGGCGGACGCGGGCTCGCATCCAAGGAGAAGTTCGTGCTCGTCGAAGAGCTCGCCGACGCGCTCGGAGCGGCGGTCGGTGCCTCCCGGGCCGCCGTCGATGCAGGATACATCCCGCAGTCGCACCAGGTCGGACAGACGGGCGTCTCGGTCTCTCCACAGCTGTATGTCGCTCTCGGCATATCCGGAGCGATCCAGCACCGTGCGGGCATGCAGACGTCGAAGAACATCGTCGCGATCAACAAGGACCCCGAGGCGCCGATCTTCGAGGTCGCGGACTTCGGCATCGTCGGCGACGTGTTCACCGTGGTGCCCCAGGTGATCGCGGCGCTCGAGGCGCGGAAGAACTAGTCATGGCGACGCGGATGCTGCGACGCGGTCTGCCGCGGGTGCCGGGCGGGGACCCCTGGCCCCCTGCGGATGCCGTGGCCGTGGAAGCGGCCGACGCTCCCGAGCCTTCGGACGTGTCGCTCCCGGAGGCGGCCGTGCCGGTCGCTGAACCCGTCGCGTCCGAGGTCGCGCCGGAGGCGGACGCGCTCGCACCGAGTGTGGGGTCCGTGAACGGAGCCGTCGCGGCGACGACGGGTGTGGTCGCCTCCTCCACCGCGGGCATCCGGCGAGGGCTCCCGCGCGTGCCCGGGGGTGAGCCGTGGCCGCCGGCCAGTGGTGCGCAGGCTCCCATCGCGGACGAACCAGCCGCGGAGGCGGTGCCCGCGCCGGCATCCTCGGCTGCGGCATCCTCGGCTGCGGCATCCGCCTCGGCTGCGCCATCCGCCTCGGCTGCGGCATCCTCGGCTGCGGCATCCGCCCCGGTCGTGTCGGACACCGTGGGCGCTGCTGCTTCGGTGTCGACGCCCGCGCCCGCCGCGAGGCCGGAGACGCACGCCTCCTCTGCGACCGGCGTTCGACGTGGGCTGCCTCGTGTCGTCGGTGGTGAGCCCTGGCCGCCCGCCGGCATCACTCCGATCGTCCCCGCAGCCGCGGCCCCCGTCGACGCTGCTGCCACCGCTTCCGCGCTTCCTGTCGCTGCCGAGCCCCCTGCCTCCGCGGCCGTGCCGGTCCCAGCCACTGCTGTCGCCACCGTCGATACGCCGCTGGCGTGGAAGCGCACGGTGTGGGACGGCCGTGCACCGCGGCACGTGGCTGCGGCCCCGGAGCCCGCACGTCGTCGTCCGACCTGGACCCAGGCGATCGCCGTCCTGTTCGGGGCCGCTGCGCTCGGAGTGCTCGCCGGAGCCGCGATCGCGCTGGTGCGCACGCTCCTGAGCTTCCCGTTCATGCAGGACTTCCTCGCGGCCTTCCCCGGTGAGTACGAGCCGGCTATCGAGGTCGCGCCCGGATTCGCACCGTGGGTGAACTGGGCGCACTTCTTCAACATGTTCCTGATGGTGCTCATCATCCGCTCCGGACTGCAGGTGCGCACGGAGAAGCGTCCGACGGTCTTCTGGACGCCCCGCGGCAATGCGAAGGGCAAGATCAGCCTGAACCTGTGGTTCCACCAGGCGCTCGACATCCTGTGGCTCGTGAACGGCGTCATCTTCGTGGTGCTGCTGTTCGTCACCGGGCACTGGGTGCGCATCGTGCCGACGAGCTGGGAGGTCTTCCCGAACGCACTGTCGGCGGCCCTGCAGTATGTCTCCTTCGACTGGCCGCATGAGAACGGCTGGAACAACTACAACAGCCTGCAACAGCTCGCGTACTTCGCGACCGTGTTCATCGCGGCTCCCCTCGCGGCGATCACCGGTTTCCGGATGTCGGGGCTGTGGCCGAAGAAGGCCGAGAAGCTGTCGAAGGCATATCCGGTCGAATGGGCTCGTGCCCTGCACTTCCCGATCATGCTGTACTTCGTGGCGTTCATCATCGCGCACGTGGCGCTGGTGATGCTGACCGGATTCCTGCGCAACCTGAACCACATGTTCGCCGCGCAGGATGCCGTCACCTGGACGGGATTCTGGGTCTTCGTCGTCTCGATCGTCGTGATCGCCATCGGCTGGGCGGCCGCCCGTCCGCTGGTGCTCGCTCCGATCGCGAAGGTCTTCGGAAAGGTCTCGGGTCGCTGACACGACGACGTTGACGCAGCGGCGTCGCCGCACGACGGAAGGAGATCCATGGCAGAGGCATTCATCGTCGACGCGGTCCGCTCGCCTGTCGGTCGGCGCGGGGGATCGCTCGCCGGAATCCACCCGGCGGATCTGGGCGCACACAGTCTGACCGCGCTGGTCGAACGCACGGGCATCGACCCCGGCGCGATCGATGACGTCGTGCTCGGTGCGATCGATGCGATCGGCGGGCAGTCGGGGAACGTGGCGCGCACGGCCGCCCTGGTCGCCGGATTCCCTGAGCACGTGCCCGGGGTCACGATCGATCGCCAGTGCGGCTCGAGCCAGCAGGCTGTGCACTTCGCGGCGCAGGCCGTGATGAGCGGGATGAGCGACCTCGTGGTCGCCGGCGGCTTGCAGAACATGTCGCAGGTGCCTCTGACCGCCGCGGCGACCGTGGGTGAGGCGTACGGCTTCACGACGCCGTACGCGGAGTCCCCCGGGTGGCGGGCGCGCTACGGCGATCAGGAGATCTCGCAGTTCGCCGGTGCGGAGCTGATCGCCGAGCAATGGGACATCTCCCGCGAGGAGATGGAACAGTTCGCCCTCGAGAGCCACCGTCGCGCAGCCGTCGCGCAGGACGAGGGTCGCTTCGCGAATGAGATCACGCCGTTGAACGGGCTCGACCACGACGAGGGCGTGCGCCGGGACACGAGTCTGGAGCGGATGGCCGGACTCGCTCCGTTGCGGGAGGGCGGGCGGATCACCGCTGCTGTCTCATCACAGATCAGCGATGCTTCCAGCGCCGTACTCATCGCGAGCGAGCGTGCGGTCCGCGAACACGGGCTCACACCTCGCGCGCGCATCCATCAGATGACGGTGCGGGGCGCGAGCCCCGTGCTCATGCTCACCGCGCCCATCCCGGCGACCCGGAGAGCTCTGGAGCGTGCGGGCCTCGGCGTCGCCGATATCGACCTGTTCGAGGTGAACGAGGCATTCGCCCCCGTGGTGCTCGCCTGGATGCGTGAGCTGGAGGCTCCGCATGAGAGGGTCAACGTCAACGGGGGAGCCATCGCGCTCGGTCATCCGATCGGGGCGACCGGCACGAGGCTGTTGACGACACTTCTGAACGAGCTCGAGCGCACCGGTGGGCGGTACGGCGTGCAGGCGATGTGCGAGGGCGGTGGCGTCGCCAACGTGACCATCATCGAGCGCCTCTGACGTGTTGCATGCGGGATCAAGAACGTGCCTGCGAGGGGCGTGCGAGGTGCGAAATCGATCCCGCACGGGCGCGCCGCGTCAGGGTCGGACGAAGCGGACCTCGGTCAGCGTCTCACCGAGGAACGGCTCGGTGTGCGATGCGCCGTCGAGGTGGAAGCCGTTGCGCGTGTAGAAGCGGTGCGCACGGGGGTTGTCCTCCGCGACCCACAGGTACAGCGGCTCGTCCTTCTCGACGGCGGCGTCGAACAGCTTCTGGCCGATGCCGGTCGAGTGCCACGCGTCGAGCAGGTAGATGAAGTAGAGCTCGCGGAACGCCGGAGCATCCTTGTCGCGGGCCGGTCCCGAACCGACGAAGCCGACGATCTCGCCGTCGACGAGCGCGGCGTTCATCTTGAAGTCGGGGCCTTGCGAGGCCCAGTGCGTCCAGAGCTCGGCCATCCGCCGCGGCGAGACCTTCTCGAGCGCTGCCTTGCTGATCAGGTGGTCGTAGGTCTCGTGCCAGCACTGGGCGTGCACGCGACCGAGGGCTTCCGCATCCACATCACGGACCGGACGGACGATGACTTCAGGCTGGGCTTCGGCGCTCATGTTCGTGACTCTACGCGCGGCGTCCGCGAACAGGAAATCGAGCGGAGGCCCGCGGAGACCGGGCGTCACAGGATGGAGGGTTCGCACAACGATGTTCGTGATTCGTGCGCGTCTGGCTACGATCGATCCTCGTGAACGTGATCTGGCGGACCCTTCTGGTGATCCTCGGCGCTCGTCGCCGCGTGCGACGGGGGAAGACCCTCGACCCGACGGCGGTGGGCAGCATCACCCTGACGACGTTGCCGACCGACCTCGACATCCTGCGCCATATGAACAACGGTCGCTACCTGTCGCTGTTCGACCTCGGGCGCTGGGACCAGCTGATCCGCACCGGGCTGTTCGACGCCATGAAGGACCGCGGCTGGTACGCGGTCGTCTCCAGCGAGACGGTCACGTTCCGCAAGTCGCTGCAGCTCTGGCAGCGGTTCGAGGTGCAGTCGCGCTTCATCGGGCACGACGACAAGGCCCTCTTCCTGGAGCACCGGGCCGTGGTCGACGGCGAGGTCTACGCCCGGGCGATCGTGCGCGCCCGGATGCTGCGTCGCACCGGGGGCACCGTCAGCAACGAAGAGCTCTTCGCTGCGGTCGGCAAGCCCGACGGCGTGCCGGAGATCGACGCCTGGGTGCACGACTGGGCCGCGGCATCCGCCCTCCCGCCCGTGCGCGTGAAGGCTCCGAGCGTCTGGGGCTGAGCCGCTCTCGCCGCGATCTCCTCCTCTGCTTTCCGTAAGAACCTCGCTTCTTTCCCCGTCACAGAGCCGAAAGAGGGCTGCTCCCGATCGCCCTCTCAGTACTCTGAGCGGGAAGTCAGGGGCGCGGACGCCCCGGTGATCCCGTCGACGCAGACGGGTGGAGGAGGAAGCAGTGGCAGTCATCGGCATCGTGCGGGAGCCTGCGGGCGAAGCACGGGTCTCGGCCACCCCGGCGACCATCGCGTCGCTCGGCAGGCTGGGACACACGGTCAGGGTCGAACGAGGAGCAGGAGCGGCGGCGTCGTTCCCCGATGCGGACTATGAAGCCGCCGGTGCTGTGCTCGTGGACAGGGCGGAGGCGTGGGGGAGCGAGATCGTGCTCGCGATCACGGCGCCCGGACCGGAGGAGATCGCCCTCCTCGCCGACGGGGCGACCCTCATCGCCCTGCTGTCGCCGGCACTGCGTCCCGACCTGGTCGAGTCTCTCGCCCAGCGCAGGATCACCGCGGTCGCCCTCGACGCGGTGCCCCGCATCTCGCGGGCGCAGTCCATGGACGTGCTCAGCTCGATGGCGAACATCGCCGGATACCGGGCGGTCGTCGAAGCCGCCCACGAGTTCGGCCGCTTCTTCACGGGCCAGGTGACCGCCGCCGGCAAGGTGCCTCCGGCGAAGGTGCTCGTCGCGGGAGCCGGAGTCGCGGGGCTCGCGGCCATCGGTGCGGCGTCGAGCCTCGGAGCCGTCGTCCGCGCCACCGATCCGCGCCCCGAAGTCGCCGACCAGGTGACCTCGATCGGGGGGACGTACCTCCCGGTCGACGTCGAGGTCGCCGCGTCCACCGACGGCTATGCGAAGGCGACGAGCGCGGACTACGACCGACGGGCCGCCGAGATCTACACCGAGCAGGCGGCCGACGTCGACATCATCATCACGACCGCCCTCATCCCCGGGCGTGCGGCACCGCGCCTGATCACGGCGTCCGATGTCGCCCGGATGAAGCCAGGCAGCGTGATCGTCGACATGGCCGCGGGGCAGGGCGGCAACGTCGAAGGGTCCGTCGCGGGCGAACGCATCGTCACCGACAACGGCGTGATCATCCTGGGGTACACCGACCTGGCGTCACGCCTGGCCTCCCAGGCATCACAGCTCTACGGCACGAACCTTGCGAACCTGGTCGCCCTGCTGACGCCCGCGAAGGACGGACGGCTCGTGATCGACTTCGACGACGTGGTGCAGCGTTCGGTCACCGTCGTCCGCGACGGGGAGGTCACCTGGCCCCCGCCCGCCGTGCAGGTCGCCGCCGCGCCCGCTGCGAGAGCGGCCGCGGATCCCGTCGAGGTCGCCCCGCCGAAGAAGATGTCGACGGCGCGCCGGGTGACCCTGATCGTGCTGGGCATCGCCGCCCTCTTCGCCGTGAACGCGTTCGCACCCGCGCCGCTTCCGCAGCACTTCACCGTGCTCGTGCTCTCGGTCGTGATCGGCTTCTCCGTGATCGGCAAGGTGCACCACGCGCTGCACACCCCGCTCATGTCGGTGACGAACGCGATCTCCGGCGTCATCGTCGTCGGCGCGATGCTGCAGGTCACCTCACCGATCCCGGTCGTGCAGGTGCTCGCGACGATCGCCGTGCTGCTGGCATCCATCAACATCTTCGGAGGATTCGCGGTCACCCGCCGGATGCTCGCGATGTTCACCCTCGGGAACTCCGCGAAGGGTGGCCGGAAATGACCATCGACGCGTTCGTCGGAGCGGCGTACATCGTCGCCGCCCTGCTGTTCATCCTGAGTCTCGCCAGCCTCAGCCGCCACGAGTCGGCACGCGCGGGGGTGGTGTACGGCATCGCCGGCATGACCATCGCGCTCGTCGCGACCGTCGCCCTCACCGTCGCCGACGCCTGGAGCACCGGCGCGTTCCTCGGTCTCGGCCTGCTGGTGGCCGCCGTGCTGGTCGGCGCAGCCATCGGGCTCTGGCGGGCCAGGGTCGTCGAGATGACGGGGATGCCCGAGCTCATCGCGCTCTTGCACAGCTTCGTCGGTCTGGCAGCCGTGCTCGTCGGCTGGAACGGCTACCTCGCGCACCCGGAGCTCGCCCCCGAGCTCGTCGGCATCCACAACGCCGAGGTCTTCATCGGGATCTTCATCGGCGGCGTCACCTTTACCGGATCGATCGTCGCCTACCTCAAGCTGTCGGCCAGGATGTCGTCCGCGCCGCTCATGCTCCCCGGCAAGAACGGCCTGAACGTCGGCGCGCTCGTCGCCTTCGTCGCGCTCACCGTGTGGTTCGTGAACGACCAGCAGCTCTGGCTCCTGATCGCGGTCACCGTGCTCGCGTTCGCCCTCGGCTGGCATCTGGTCGCTTCGATCGGCGGTGGCGACATGCCGGTCGTCGTCTCGATGCTCAACAGCTACTCGGGCTGGGCGGCCGCCGCGGCGGGTTTCCTCCTCAACAACGACCTGCTGATCGTCACGGGTGCGCTGGTCGGCTCGTCGGGTGCCTACCTGTCGTACGTGATGTGCAAGGCCATGAACCGCTCGTTCCTCTCCGTCATCGCGGGCGGTTTCGGGATCGCCGCACCGTCCGCGGACGACACCGAGTACGGCGAGCACCGCGAGATCACCGCCGAGGGGGCGGCCGAGATGCTCGTCGCCGCGGGCAGCGTCGTGATCACACCCGGCTACGGCATGGCCGTCGCTCAGGCGCAGTACCCGGTGGCTGATCTGGTCCACAGGCTCCGCGAACGCGGGGTGGACGTGCGGTTCGGCATCCACCCGGTGGCCGGGCGCCTTCCCGGTCACATGAACGTGCTGCTGGCCGAGGCCAAGGTCCCGTACGACATCGTTCTCAGCATGGACGAGATCAACGACGACCTCGCATCGACCTCGGTGGTGCTGGTGATCGGGGCGAACGACACCGTGAACCCGGCTGCGGCCGAGGACCCGGGCAGCCCCATCGCCGGGATGCCGGTGCTCAAGGTGTGGGAGGCCGAGAACGTCATCGTGTTCAAGCGCTCGATGGCCGCCGGCTACGCGGGGGTGCAGAATCCACTGTTCTTCCGCGACAACGCCTCGATGCTGTTCGGTGATGCCAAGCAGCGGGTGGAGGACATCATCGCGGCGCTGTGACCTCGGTTCCGAATCGCGCGATCGACGCCATCCGAGAGGGAAAAGCGACCGATTGCGCGATTCGAACGGCCGAGGAATCCTGCTCCCGACCTAGGCTGAAATCCATGGCCGACACCCCGCCGGATGCCGTGGCATCCGCACCCCTCGCAGACCGCGCCGTCGAGCTCGCTCGGCGGTGGGCGATCGAGGCCGCGGCCGTCGAACCCGACCCCGCGGCCGCCCGGCTCGCGGGGGTGCTGCAGGACGCGAACGGCCTCCCGTTCACGCTCGGCTTCGTCGACGGCGTGATGCGCCCCGAAAGCCTGACCGCTGCCGCCTCGCAGTTGCGCCGGATCGCTCCGATCGTGCCCGAGTTCCTCCCGTGGTACCTGCGTTCCGTGGTGCGCCTCGGCGGAGGAGTGGCCCCCCTCCTCCCCGCACCCGTCGTGCCGATCGCCCGCAGGGTGCTGCGCGACATGGTCGGGCACCTCGTCGTCGACGCCCGCCCCGCGAAGCTCGGCGCCGCCATCGAGCGGATCGCCGCGGACGGTTCCCGGCTCAACCTCAACCTGCTCGGCGAGGCGGTTCTGGGCGAAGCGGAGGCGCGGCGTCGCCTCGACGGCATCCACGAGCTCATCCAGCGACCGGACGTCGACTATGTCTCGGTCAAGGTGTCCGCCATCGTCAGTCACCTGTCGATGTGGGCGTTCGACGAGGTCGTCGACGAGGTCGTCGAACGGCTTCTGCCGCTGTACCTCACGGCCGCGGGGGACGGCACGTTCATCAAACTCGACATGGAGGAGTACCGCGACCTCGATCTGACCATCGCGGTGTTCACGCGCCTCCTGGAAGATCCGCGTCTGGCCGGACTCGAAGCCGGGATCGTGTTGCAGGCCTACCTCCCCGATGCGCTGCCCGCCCTGCAGGAGCTCACCGCCTGGGCGCAGGATCGCGTCGCGCACGGCGGGGCCCGCATCAAGGTGCGGCTGGTCAAGGGTGCGAATCTCGCGATGGAGCGGGTCGAGGCGCGGATGCACGGATGGGAACCCGCGACCTACGACACGAAGCTCGACACCGATGCGAACCACCTGCGCTGTCTGGACTGGGCACTGCGACCCGAGCACACGGCGGCGGTGAAGATCGGTGTCGCCGGACACAACCTCTTCGGCATCGCCTACGCCTGGCTCCTCGCCGGTGAGCGCGGTGTCCGGGAGGCCGTCGAGTTCGAGATGCTCCTCGGGATGGCGCAGGGGCAGGTGCAGGCCGTTTCCCGCGAAGTCGGTCCGGTGCTGCTCTACGTGCCCGTGGTGGAGCCCGCCGAGTTCGACGTCGCGATCAGCTACCTGGTGCGGAGGCTGGAGGAGAACGCCTCTGCGGAGAACTTCCTCTCCGCGGCGCTCCGGCTCGGCGAGGACGAGTCGCTGTTCGTGCGCGAGCAGGACCGGTTCCTCGATGCACTCGATCGCGCCGCCGATCCGACTCTCCGCACCGGACCGCGTCGCACCCAGGACCGGCACGACCCCGTGCACGAGTCCGTGCGGCCCGTCCCGTCGGCTCCCGCCCCGGAGACCGACCTCACCAAGGCGGTGCTCGGCATCTCCCGCGGATCCGACGACGGCGGACGGGAGGCCTTCGTCGAGACGGCCGTGTACTCCGCCCGCGAGCTGGAGCACGACGCGGGCGGCGCTCCGGGGTTCGTCAACACGGCCGACACCGACCCCGCCCTCCCCGCGAACCGCGACTGGGCGCGCGAGGTGCGCGAGCGCATCCCCGGGTCCGATCTCGGCACCGCGACGGTCGCTGCCGGGCGGGTCGACGATGCCGCGGCGTTGGACCGGATCGTGCAGGGCGTCCGCCGCGCCGCTCCCGCCTGGGGCGGACGACCCGCTGCGGAGCGGGCCGAGGTGCTGCTCCGCGCGGCGGCAGCGCTCGAAGGGCGGCGGGCGGATCTCATCGAGGTCGCTGCCTCGGAGACCGGAAAGGTCTTCGCGGAGGCCGACGTGGAGGTGAGCGAGGCGGTCGACTTCGCCCGCTACTATGCCGCGAAGGCACGCGAACTCGACGCGATCGCCGGGGCCGTCTTCGTGCCGTCATCCGTGACCGTGGTCACCCCGCCGTGGAACTTCCCCCTCGCGATCCCGGCGGGCGGGGTGCTCGCCGCGCTCGCCGCCGGTTCCGGCGTGGTCTTCAAGCCCGCCCCGCAGGCACGTCGTTGCGCCGCCGTCATCGCGGAGACGCTGTGGCAGGCCGGCATCCCTCGTGATCTGCTCGCGCTGGTCGACATCGAAGAGGGCGATCTCGGTCGCGACCTCATCACGCACGAGGCGGTCGATCGCGTGATCCTCACGGGGGCGTGGGACACGGCGGCGCTGTTCCGTTCCTGGCGTCCGGACCTCCCGCTGCTCGCGGAGACCAGCGGCAAGAACGCGATGATCATCACCCCGTCCGCCGACCTCGATCTCGCGGTCGCCGATCTCGTCAAGAGTGCCTTCGGCCACGCCGGCCAGAAGTGCTCCGCTGCCTCGCTGGCGATCCTGGTGGGCCCGGTCGGCCGGTCCCCGCGGTTCGCGCGCCAGCTCGCGGATGCCGTGCGCTCGTTGCACATCGGTCCGCCGACCGATCCGCTGGCCGAGGTCGGGCCGGTGATCGAGCGACCCCACGGCAAGCTCGCCTGGGCGCTGAGCGAGCTCGAGGGGGAGGAGCAGTGGCTGATCGAGCCTGCGCTCGCCGAGGGCGATGACGGCAGCGGACGACTGTGGCGGCCCGGTATCCGCGTCGGAGTACAGCCGGGGTCGCGCTTCCACACGGAGGAGTTCTTCGGCCCGGTGCTGGGGGTCATGCATGCCCCCACCCTCGCGAAGGCCATCGAGATGCAGAACGCGGTCGCCTACGGCCTCACCGCCGGGCTGTACACGCAGGACCCGGACGATCTCGCCCTGTGGCTCGATCGGGTCGAGGCCGGGAACCTGTACGTGAACCGCGGCATCACGGGCGCGATCGTGCAACGGCAGCCGTTCGGTGGGTGGAAACGGTCTTCGGTCGGTCCCGGCGCGAAAGCGGGCGGGCCGAACTACCTGATCGGACTGGGGTCGTGGCGCTCGCAGGCGGGCGGCCCGGCGTCCAGCACGCTGCACCTGCGCGGACTCGACTCCCGCATCACGGCTCTGATCGAGTCGGCGCAGTCCTCGCTCGCCTACGAGTTGTTCGAGTGGCTGCGTCGATCGGCGCTGTCCGATGCGCTGGCCTGGGACCGCGAGTTCGGGCAGGTGCGCGACGTGTCGCACCTCGATGTCGAGCGGAACCTGTTCCGCTACCGTCCGGTGCCGGTCGAGGTCCGTGCGACGGCGGATGCGGGACTGCAGGAGCTGCTGCGCGTCGTCATCGCCGGTGTGCGCGCCGGAGCGGCGTTCGTCCTCTCGACTCCGGTCGGGCTGCCCGCCGATGTGCGTCGCGCGCTCGGCGATCTCGACGCCCCCGTGTTCCTGGAGAGCGACGACGAGTGGCTGCAGCGCCTGCAGCGGCAGGACGCTGGTCCCGAGGGCGTCGCGCTTCCGGTGGCCGACCGCGTGCGGCTGGTCGGCGGTCGTGAAGGGCTGGCCGCGCTGCGCGCGAAGCTCGCCACGGCCTCCGCCGGCGATCCCGACCTCGCGGTGTACGACGGCGAGGTGACGGGCGCGGCCCGCATCGAGCTGCTGCCGTTCGTGCACGAGCAGTCGATCTCGATCACGGCACACCGCTACGGCAACCTCGACCCGTGGAGCAGCGACGTGATCTGACGCGTCTCACGCCCCATCCGTCCCTCCGGTCCCGTGGCGTCCCTCCGTTCCCGTGGCGTCCCTCCGTTCCGGTCGCGATATGGCACCCGTTTCCCTCGAATAGGGCGCCATATCGCGACCGGAACGGGGGAGAACACTCCGGATGTAAAGAATTCTTGACACACGCATACCGCGGACGTACGCTGAGTGTGTCAAGAATCTTTTACATCGGAGGCGTCATGGTCTACGAAGAACGCAATGCCTGGTCGGGGCTCATCGTCAGCCCGATCGTGATGGTCGTGTACGTCGTGCTGGTGCTTCAGCAGGCCGGGGGAGGACCGCTCACCGACGTCGACTGGTTCCCGCTCATGCTGTGGGTGATCGGTGGCGGCATCGTCGCGACCATCGTCCTCAGCATCGTCTGGGGGATCATCGCCGGGATGACGGATCCGGACGGGGTGGGTCGCTCGGACATCCGCGACCGCGACATCAGCCGCATGGGCGGACGGGTCGAGCAGGCCTTCGTCGTGGTCGCGGGACTCGGAGTCATCGCGCTGTGCGCCGTCGGAGCCGACGTCTTCTGGATCGCGAACACCATGTTCGCGGGCTTCGCGGTGTCGGCGCTCGTCGGCGGCATCGCGCGGGTGATCGCCTACCGGCGAGGACTCGTCTGATGGTCAAGCCCACCCGCGTCTCGAACACCATCCGTGTGCACCGCGAACAGGCAGGACTCACCCAGGCCGAACTCGCACGCACGGTCGGTGTGACGCGCCAGACGCTCATCGCGATCGAGCAGCAGAAGTACTCGCCGACGCTCGAGCTCGCCTTCCAGATCGCCCGCGCGTTCGGTGTGGGCCTCGACGACATCTTCGAGTATCCCGACACGTCAGGAGCATCCGCATGAACCGGTCGATGCAGGCATGGTCCCGGGAGACCTACGGGGCGGCCGACGGCGTGACGCTGCAGAGCATCCCCGTCCCGACGCCCGGTCGGGGGGAGGTGCTGCTGCGGGTGCGCGCCACGGCCCTGAACGCGGGCGATGTGCGTCTCCTCCTCGGTGATCCGCTGCTCGTCCGGCCGGTGTACGGCCTGACCCGTCCGAAGCATCCGGTGCGCGGTATGGAGGTCGCCGGCACCGTGGTCGCACTCGGGCCCGACGTCGTGGGCGCGGAGCTGGGGGAGGACGTCGTCGGAGAGCTCGTCGGCGGCGGAGGCCTCGGCGAATACGTGAGCGTCCCGGCCTCACGGCTCGTGCCGATCCCGCCCGACATCGCGCCCGAGTCCGCCGCGTGCCTTCCGGTGGCCGGGGGGACTGCGTGGCAGGCGCTCGACCTCGCCGGGGTGGGGCTCGCGCATGCCGGGACGCCGCGCGTCCTCATCATCGGCGCCTCGGGTGGTGTCGGTACCTTCGCCGTGCAGCTCGCGGCGCTCCGTGGGGCCGAGGTCTGGGCGACCTGCCGTGCCCGCAACGCACCGCTGGTCGAGCGGCTGGGCGCCGTTCGCACCTTCGATCACCGGGAGTCTCCGCTGGCCGACCTCCCCGCAGGACGGTTCGACGCGATCGTCGACATCGCCGGGGGGATGCCGCTGCGGGAGCTGAAGCGCCTCGTCGCTCCCGGCGGCACCGTGGTGCTGGTCACGGGAGACGGCGGACACGTGCTGGGCCCGATCCCCCGGATGCTGCGCGCGGTGTTCCTGTCGATCGGATCGCGGAGCATCCGTCCCCTCGCCGCGACTCCGCGTCCGGAAGTGCTCGCGAAGCTCCTCGAACTCGTGGCCGACGGACGTGTGGTTCCCGTGGTCGAACAGGAGTACCCCTTCTCGGAGGCCGCTACCGCCCTGTCTCGCATCGCGGCCGGTCATGCGGTCGGCAAGCTTGTCGTCACCGGCTCCGGCTCCGGCTCCTGATCCGACCCGCGCGGTGCTCTGGCGGCATACAGGCGGCGGGTGACACAATGGACCCCGGCGTGCCCGAGTCGCATCTTCCCCGACGCCCGCTCTGAACGAGCGAAGGGTCGAAGGACCGCCGGGCCCCTGGACAGCGTCCGCCGCGCCCGTCCTCCGAGGAGAGCAC
>NZ_SJYZ01000025.1:0-47915 GCF_004337555.1 Microbacterium sp. PI-1
GGGGTACTCTCCTTGCTAATCGATTAACGCTAAACGATTAACACCCGTTCCTGCACTCGTGCACTGTCGAAGGAGACACCGATGCCCCGTACGACCCGCCGCGCTCTGGGCGCCCTCGCCGCGTCTGCGGCCGCCGTCCTCGCCCTCAGCGCCTGCTCCTCCGCGACCGCGGGGGAGAGCTCCGACGGCGACGTCACCCTCAGCTACGCCATCTGGGACGAGAACCAGAAGCCCGCGATGGAGGACATCGCCGCGGCGTTCACGAAGGAGCACCCGAACGTCACGATCGACATCCAGGTCACCCCCTACAAGGAGTACTTCACCAAGCTGCAGACCGCCGCGACGGGTGGCTCGGCAGCCGACGTCTTCTGGATGAACGGCCCGAACTTCCAGCTGTACGCCTCGAACGGCCAGCTCGCCCCTCTCGACGACGGCGGGATCGACGCCGCGGACTACCCCGAGGGCCTGATCGACCTGTACACCTACGACGGCAAGCTCTACGGCGCCCCGAAGGACTTCGACACCGTGGCCCTCTGGTACAACAAGGCGCTGTTCGACGCCGCCGGGGTGGAGTACCCCTCGGCGGGGTGGACGTGGGATGACTTCACCGAGGCCGCCGCGAAGCTCACCGATCCCGCGAAGGGGCAGTTCGGCGTCGCGGCGAGCCAGTACGGCCAGGAGAACTTCTACAACTCGATCGCCCAGGCCGGTGGTGAGGTCATCTCCGCCGATGGCACGAAGAGCGGATACGGATCGCCCGAAGCGCTCGCCGGCATCGAGCTGTGGACCGACTTGATCGCCGCCGGCTCTTCGCCCACGGCACAGCAGATGACCGACACGAACCCCGAGGACTTCTTCCTCTCCGGCAAGGTCGCCATGTTCCAGAACGGGTCGTGGGCGGCCATCGCCTACGCGGACAACGCCGACATCGGCGGTGACGTCGACGTGGCACCGCTGCCCGCCGGCGCCGAAGGCAACCAGAGCGTGATCCACGGTGTCGGAAACGTCGCCAACGCGAAGAGCGCCCACCTCGCCGAGGCCAAGATGTTCGCCGAGTTCGCCTCCGGTGAGCAGGCCGCGAAGATCCAGGCCGAGACCGGCACCGTGATCCCGGCGTTCGAGGGCACGCAGCAGGCGTGGGTCGACGCGCTTCCCCAGTACGACCTGCAGGTCTACATCGACGCGCTCGAGAACGCCGTCCCGTACCCGGTGTCCAAGAACACCTCCGCCTGGACGAGCATCGAGAGCGAGGTGCTCTCCCAGGTGTGGTCGGGTGCGGTGACCTCGAAGGACGGCCTCCAGGATCTCGCCGCCCAGATGCAGGCGGCACTGGACGCCGAGCAGGACTGATCGTATGACCGTCCTCGCGCCGCGCGCGGTCGAGACGGCGGAGCGGATGCCGGAGCCGCAGGGCTCCGGCATCCGTCGCCGCCGTCGGAGTCCCGGAGCTTCGCCCTGGTGGGCGCTGGTCTTCCTCGGGCCGACCGCACTGGGCATCGCCGTGTTCTACCTGTGGCCGACCGTCCGGACCCTCATCATCTCGTTCACGAAGTCGGGCCCGTTCGGCGGGTCCGAGTGGGTGGGCATCGAGAACTACACGCGTCTGTTCCAGGATCCCGAGCTCATCGGGGCCCTCCGCAACACCGCGGTCTACACGGTCATCGCGCTCATCGGCATCCCTCTCGCGGTCGGGATCGCCGCCCTGCTGAACACCGCCGGGCTCAAGGGCCGCAGCGCCTACCGCACGCTGTACTTCATCCCCGTCGTCACGATGCCGGCCGCCATCGCGCTGGTCTGGCGCATGATCTACAACGGCGACTACGGGGTGCTCAACGCCGCTCTGGGTGCCGTCGGCATCGAGGGGCGCAGCTGGCTCACCGACCCGAACACCGCGTTGATCGCGATCGCCGTCGTCGGGATCTGGGCGGGGCTGGGCACCAACATCGTGATCTTCCTCGCCGGTCTCCAGGGCATCCCCGACACGATCATGGAGGCCGCCGACCTCGACGGCGCGGGTCCTGTGCGCAAGTTCTTCTCGATCACGATCCCGCTGCTGTCGCCGTCGATCTTCTTCGTCAGCGTGATCAGCGTGATCGGGGCGCTGCAGGTGTTCGACCTGATCTACATGATGCTCGGACGCAGCAACCCCGCGATGCCGAACACCCGCACCGTCGTCTATCTCTTCTACGAAGCGGGCTTCCTCGACAACGACCGCGGCTATGCGGCGGCCGTCGCCTTCCTCCTGCTCGTGATCATCCTGATCCTCACGATCGCGCAGTTCCGTCTGCAGAAGAAGTGGGTGCACTATGAGTGACGTCTCGCTCGACACGCGCGCCGTGGTCGGCGCTCCCGCGGGCCGCTCGGGCACGCGCGCCGGGAAGCCGAGGAATCGTGGCCTCTGGATCGTGCACCTCGTGCTCCTCCTCGGCGCCGTGCTGATGGTCTTCCCGTTCGTCTGGCAGCTGCTGACCTCGTTCAAGACGCTGTCGGACTCGGTGCAGGTGCCGCCGTCGTTCCTGCCGCGTGAATGGGTGTTCACGAACTTCGCCGAGGTCTTCGACTCGATGCCGTTCGGGCAGATGTTCCTGAACTCCGTGCTCCTCACGGTCGGGCGCACGGTCGGACAGGTGGTGCTGTGCACGATGGCGGGCTACGCGTTCGCACGTATCCCGTTCCCCGGGCGCAATGCCCTGTTCGTGGTGTTCCTCTCGGTGCTGATGGTGCCGTCGCAGCTCTACCTGCTGCCGCAGTACGAGATCATCCAGTCGCTGGGGTGGCTCAACACCCTGCAGGCGCTCATCGTGCCCGGCATCTTCAGCGCGTTCGGCACCTTCCTGATGCGGCAGTTCTTCATGTCGATGCCCGCCGAGCTCGAGGAGGCCGCGCGCATCGACGGCGCGAATCCGTGGCAGACCTTCTGGCGGATCATGGTTCCGCTCGCGAAGCCTGGCATCATCGCACTTGTGGTGTTCACCGTGCTGTGGTCCTGGAACGATCTGCTCTGGCCGTTGATCGTGACGACCGACCCCGCGAAGATGCCGCTGTCGGTCGGGCTCTCGCAGCTGGTCGGCATCCACGGCACGGACTACCCGGTGCTGATGGCGGGTGCGCTGCTGGCGACGCTCCCGATGCTGGTGACCTTCATGATCCTGCAGCGGCAGTTCATCCAGGGCATCGCGTTCAGCGGATCGAAGGGCTGAGACATGGCGAAGAGCGAGCACCAGGTGCCTCGGCGCCCGACACTGCGCATGGTGGCCGAACGGGCCGGGGTGTCGACCGCGACCGTGTCGTATGTGTTCTCCGGACGGGCGGGGGCGGCCTCGGGGGCCGGTGTCGCCGAGGCCACGGCCGCGCGGGTGCTGGCCGCGGCCGACGAGCTCAACTACCGGCCGAACAGCGCGGCGCGGGCGATCCGCACGGGGCGCAGCGGCATGGTGCAGCTCTCGTTGCACATGCTCAGCGACCCGTGGTCCCTTGCGGTGGCCGACGCGGTGAACGCCGAGGCGAACAAGCACGGACTCACCACGCTGATCCTCGCCGACGGCGACTGGCATGCCGCGCTCGACCGCGTCGAGAGCGACGTGGCCTATCTGGACGGCGTGGGACTCGACGAGTCGGCGCGGCAGAACCTCGCCGACCTCGTCCGGCGCGGGCAGCGTCTGGTGGTGTTCTCCGAGCACCTCGAACCCGAGGGATTCGACGTGATCCGCTCCGACGCGATCCCGGGATGCGAGATCGCGATGGATCATCTGCTGGAGCGGCACACCGCGATCGGATGCATCGCCGCCGAGGGAGCGGTGCGCCTCGCCGGTGAGCAGGTCACGCGCTACACGCCCTACGTCGAGAAGCTGGCGGCCGCCGGCATCGAGCCGGACCCGAACTGGACCGTGACGTACGCCGACACCCAGGCGAGCGCGTTCACGGCGGCGGTCGAGTTGCTCTCGGGTGAGAACCGGCCGCGGGCGGTGTACGCCACGACCGACTTCGCCGCGATCGCCACGATCAACGCCGCGCACATGCTCGGTCTGCGGGTGCCACACGACGTCGCGGTGGTGGGCGTCGGCAATACCCCGGACGCCCGCCTGATCGCGCCCACACTGACGACCGTCGGCCCGACCGACTTCTACGAGAGGCAGGCGCGCATCATCGTCGACCGCGCCCTCGAGACCGAACCCACCCCCGGGCGCCTGCACGACTTCGCATGGACGCTCTTCCCCGGCGGATCCACCGACCTCGACGCCCCCGCACCGCGGGCCCGTTGACCTCGGCATCCCGCACAGACTCATCACACAGAAGGACCATCGTGGATCTCCAGATCGGCATCATCGGCTTCGGCGCGCGCTCGACCCTCCAGGAAGAGGTGCATCGCCCCGGGCACGGATCACGCATCAGCGCCGTGTGCGACCTCGCTCTGCGCGCTCGCGAGGACGCCCGCGCCCTCGTCACGGATGCGCTCATCACCGATTCGCTCGATGAGCTCCTGGCCTCGGGCGTCGACGCCGTCATGGTGCTCACCCCCGACGACACGCACGCCGCCCTCAGCATCCGGGCACTCGAAGCCGGAGTGCCGGTGTTCTGCGAGAAGCCCCTCGCGATCGACCTCGCCGACGCCGACCGGATGCTCGAGACCGCGCGCCGCACCGGCACCGGGCTCTACATCGGCCACAACATGCGACACATGCCCGTGATCACCCTCATGCGCGGACTCATCCAGACCGGGCGCATCGGACAGGTCAAGGCCGTGTGGGTGCGGCACTTCGTCGGCCACGGCGGCGACTTCTACTTCAAGGACTGGCACGCCGACCGCCGCCGCACCACGGGACTGCTCCTGCAGAAGGGCGCGCACGACATCGACATCATCCACTGGCTCGCCGGCGCGTACACCGAGAGGGTCTCCGCGATGGGGGCGCTGAGCGTGTACGGCGAGATCACCGACCGGCGTGACCGGACGGGGGAGCGGATGCCGGACTGGTTCAGCATGGACAACTGGCCGCCGACCGCGCTCACCGGCCTGCACCCGGTGGTCGACGTCGAGGACATCTCGATGGTGAACATGCAGCTGGAGGGCGGGATCTTCGCGTCGTACCAGCAGTGCCACTTCACGCCCGACTACTGGCGCAACTACACCGTGATCGGCACCGAGGGGCGCATCGAGAACTTCGGCGACGTGGCCGGCAGCGAGGTCAAGCTGTGGAATCGGAGGCATGCGGGCGCGGCCGACGCCGACGAGACCTTCATCGTTCCCGAGGTCCCGGACGCGGGGCACGACGGCGCCGATGCGCTGCTCGTCGCCGAGTTCCTGCGGTTCGTGCGGCACGGTGGTCTGACGGCGACGTCACCGATCGCGGCGCGCGAGGCCGTCGCTGCCGGCATCCTCGCCACCGCGTCGCTGCGGGGTGACGGCTCCGCGATCGAGATCCCCCCGCTGGATCCCGACCTCGTCGCCTACTTCGAGCGGGGTCAGGTCGAGGCCGCGCTGGTATGAGCGCACCGCGGGTCGCCACGAGATCGGTCTCATCGAGCACCGATCGCGTGCGGCTCGCGCTCGAATCCCTCGCGTTGGTCGTGCTCCTCGCGGCGACCTGGGTCGTCGCGGGATACACGCTGGAGGGAGCCGGCGTCGGCGTGGTGTCTGCAGGGCGCACCGGCTTCGCGGCGCTCGGACTCCTGCTGCTCGCGCTGCTGTCGCGCCGGGGCGGAAGGCGATCCGCGCCGACGCACCCGCCCGTCTCCGCTCGCCGCTACACCTGGTGGCAGCTCGGGGTGCTCGCCTTCACCGGCGTCGCAGGCTACACGATGCTCTCGACCATCGCGATCGCGTTCGCCGGGCCCACCATCCCCAGCCTCATCCTCGCGCTGTCCCCCGTCGTCGTGCTTCTTCTGGAGAGCCTGCTGACGAGAGCTCGGGTTCGGCCCCTCGTACTGGTAGCGACCGTCATCGCCATCGCTGGTGCCGTGCTGTACATCGTTCCCCGCCTGCGCGGTGCCGCAGAGTCCGGCCTCGTCTGGGGGGTGCTGGCGGCCGTCGGCGCGATGCTCTCGATGGCCGTCTACGGGCTCTACTTCGCCCACGTCAATCGGGACTACCGCGGCCCGATGACCCCGCGCATCCTGCCCGTCTTCACCCTGGGGAGCATGCCGCTGGTGGTGTGGGCGGCCGCGGAGGTGAGCGGCGGCGGGCCGGTGGCGCTGGTCACGCTCATCGCCCTGTTGGTGCTGGGGTTGGGGATCTACGTGCCCGCCTACGTGGTGCAGCACCGCATCATTCTGACCGCGGGCCCCGCCTATGCTGCGCTTCTCGGCCTGGCCGTACCGCCGGTCGTCGGCGTCGCCTCTGCTGCCGTCGGTCTCTCCCCGCTGCCGGGGCCCATGCAGGCGGGGGGCATCGTCCTCACCCTCGCGGGCATGCTCGCCGTGATCCGCATGAAGTTCCATCCATCGAATGTTGCGGGATCAGAAAGGGGCCGGAACACGCGACGCCCGGTCCGTTTTTGATCCCGCACGGCCCGCTCCCAGCATCCTCACAATCCCGAAATGTACAAAAGTACATGTACGGATGTCCAAGGGGGCGGGATGAAGCATGGTGCGCGTCGGCGACGTGACCCTGAGGCGCGCCGCCGGGAGATCGTGACCGCCGCGGCGGAACTGATCGTCGAGGTGGGCGCCGAGGCCGTCACGCACCGTATGGTGGCCGCCCGCGCCGGCGTGCCCCTCGGTGCGACGACTCAGTACTTCGACACCCTCGACGACCTCCGTGCTGCGGCCTTCCGCGCGCTTGCCGAAGAGGTTGACGCGCGCCTCGACGGTGTCCGTCAGACCCTCGCCGAGCGCGGCGTCTCGCCGCACACGATCGCCACCCTGATCGCCGACAGCATGGAGGACGCGCACGCCGTCCAGGCCGACCGCGCGGTGGTGACCGCTGCCGTGCACGATCCGCGGCTGCGCGAACTCGCTCGCCACCTCTCCGACCGACTCGTGGAACTCCTCGAACCGACCTATGGTGAAGATCGGGCCCGTGCAGCGATGATCTTCATCGACGGCGTCATGTGGAACATGCAGATCCGCGACGACCGCCTGGCACAGCCCTTCATCGAGACCGCACTGGCGCGGATCCTCGGAGATTCCGTCTCCACTCCGACCGCAACGACAGCCACACCCTGACACCGAGGAAAACGCCTTGTCGAAACTCGCCATCCTGAGCCTCAAGAACCGTGCGCTCATCGCCCTCATCACCATCGTCGCGGCGGTGTTCGGCGGGCTCGCGCTCACGAACCTCAAGCAGGAGCTCATCCCTTCGCTCGAGCTGCCGGCGCTCGTCGTCATGACGACCTACCCCGGGGCCTCGCCCGAGGTGGTCGAGAATGACGTGTCGACGCCGGTCGAGTCGGCGATCCAGGGTGTCCCCGGGCTTGAGTCGACCACCGCGACCAGCACCACGAACGCCTCGATCGTCCAGGCGATGTTCGCCTACGGCACGAACCTCGCCACAGCCGAGCAGAAGATCCAGCAGGCGATCAACCGGATCTCGTCGCAACTGCCCGAAGACGTCAGCCCGCAGGTGCTGTCGGTGTCGATCGATGATTTCCCCGTGATCCAGGTCGCCGTCACCGGATTCGAGGATGCCGACAACGCCCAGGCCGAACTCGAATCCGTCGCGATCCCTGACCTCGAGGACGTCGACGGGGTCAACGCCGCGGAGATCGTCGGTGGCGTCGGACAGCGCATCAGCATCACCCCCGACACGGCGAAGCTCGCCGCCGCGGGTCAGAGCACACAGGCCATCAGCTCGGCGCTGCAGCAGAACGGCACCCTGTTCCCGGGCGGAGACATCACCGCCGACGGGCAGACGCTCACGGTGCAGACCGGAGCCAAGATCACCTCGGTCGACGAGATCGCGGCGCTGCCGCTGGTGGGCACCGATCTCACCATCGGCGACGTGGCCAGCGTCGTGCAGGAGTCCGACCCGGTCACCTCGATCTCGCGGGTCGACGGCAAGGATGCGCTGTCGATCTCGATCACGAAGCTGCCCGCCGCCAACACCGTCGAGGTGTCCAACGGCGTGATCGCAGCCCTCGACGAGATCGGCGAGGCCTTCCCCGACGCCGAGTTCACGATCATCTTCGACCAGGCGCCCTTCATCGTGCAGTCGATCGAGACGCTCGCGACGGAGGGTCTGCTCGGCCTCGTCTTCGCCGTGATCGTCATCCTGGTCTTCCTGCTCTCGATCCGCTCGACCCTCGTGACGGCGATCTCGATCCCGACCAGCGTGCTCATCACGTTCATCGGATTGCAGGCGTTCGGCTACTCGCTGAACGTGCTGACGCTCGGCGCGCTCACGATCGCGATCGGTCGAGTGGTCGACGACTCCATCGTGGTGATCGAGAACATCAAACGTCACTACGTCGGCGATGCCGACAAGGGCGATGCGATCCGTCTCGCCGTGCGCGAGGTCGCGATGGCGATCACCGCCTCGACGATCACGACCGTCGCCGTGTTCCTGCCGATCGTCTTCGTCGGCGACATGGTCGGCGAGCTGTTCCGACCGTTCGCGATGACGGTGACGATCGCGATGGTGGCCTCGCTCCTGGTCGCGCTCACCATCGTGCCCGTGCTCGCCTACTGGTTCCTGAAGCCCGGCAAGCCGCTGCTCGACGAGCATGGAACGCCGATCGACCCCGAGCACCCCGATGCTCCGCCGACGCAGCTCCAGCGCGTGTACCGGCCGATCCTCGCCTGGACGCTGAAGCACTCGGGTGTCACGGTCATCCTGGCTGTCGTGGTGCTCGGCGCCACGCTCGCCGCGGCACCGCTGATGAAGGTCAACTTCCTCGGAGACTCCGGGCAGAACACCATGACCATCACGCAGGACCTCGGTCCGTCGGCGAGCCTGCAGGCGAAGTCGGATGCGGCCGTCGCGGTCGAGGACGCCCTGCTCGACATCGACGGCATCGAGCACGTGCAGGCCTCGATCGGCACCAGCGGCTCGGCGCTCAGCGATGCCTTCTCGGGCGGAGCGGGTGTCACGTACTCGGTGTTGACCGACTCCGACGCGGACCAGGAGAAGCTCCGCGCCGATGTGCAGGACGCGATCGACGGACTCGGTGACGAGGTCGGCGATGTGGCCGTGTCCGCCTCCGCGGGATTCGGCTCGAGCGACATCGAGCTCACGGTCAGCGCACCGAACTCCGATGACCTGCAGACCGCGACCACGGCACTCGTCGACGAGCTCGAAGGCCGGGACGGAGTGGGTCAGGTCACCGACAACCTCGCCGCCTCGCTGCCGTACATCGCGGTCGTGGTCGATCGCGAAGCGGCCGCCCAGCGCGGGCTCTCCGAGGTCGCGGTCGGCTCGATCGTGTCGAACACCATGCGCCCGCAGCAGGCCGGTTCCGTCGAGATCGACGACACCGCGTTGACCGTCTACATCGTCACCCCCGAGCCGCCGACCACGGTCGAGGCGCTCAAGGAGCTGGCGATCCCGACGCCGCTTGGCGTGGTGCAGCTGCAGGACATCGCGACCGTCGAGCAGCGCAACGGCCCGACGTCGATCACGACCGAGCAGGGGCGTCGCACCTCGACGATCACGGTGCCGCCGGCATCCGACAACCTCGCCACCGCCACACAGTCGGTGAACGAGGCGCTCGCCGCGGTCGACCTGCCCGACGGTGCTTCCGCCGAGGTCGGTGGCGTGGCGTCGCAGCAGGCGGACTCGTTCTCGCAGCTGGGCCTCGCGATGCTCGCGGCGATCCTGATCGTCTACGTGGTGATGGTCGCGACCTTCAAGTCGCTGCGCCAGCCGCTGCTGCTGCTCGTCTCGGTGCCGTTCGCGGCGACCGGCGCGATCCTGCTGCAGATCGTCACGGGAGTGCCGCTCGGTGTCGCCTCGCTGATCGGTGTGCTGATGCTGATCGGCATCGTGGTGACGAATGCGATCGTGCTCGTCGACCTGGTGAACCAGTATCGGGAGAAGGGGCTGTCGACCGTCGAGGCGGTCAAGGCCGGCGGGGAGAAGCGTCTGCGTCCGATCCTCATGACCGCGCTCGCGACGATCCTCGCCCTCACCCCGATGGCGCTCGGCATCACCGGGCACGGCGGGTTCATCTCCCAGCCGCTGGCGATCGTCGTGATCGGCGGACTCCTGTCCTCGACCGTGCTGACACTGATCGTGCTGCCGACGCTCTACAACCTCGTCGAGGGTGCCAAGGAGCGGCGGGCGGCGCGCAAGGCGGGCGGGTCGGATGCCGGCGGGGCGCCCGAGCCGGATGCTCCGGTCGGGCCGGATGCGTCGGGCGCTGCGGCAGCTCCGGCCGGTTCGGTGCTGATCGACGCGTCTGGTCTGCCGCACGCACGGCAGCTCACCCGGCGCGAACTGCGCGACCGGGAGTAGTGGGTCCGTCCGTCGGGGGTTCCGGCGGACGGTCACAACTCACGCGCGTTCACAACTCCGCAGAAAGGCCCCGGATCCGCAGGCAGATGCGTGATCCGGGGCCTTTCGAGTCGATCCTTGAGGAGTTGTCAACGGCCCGACGCTGCGACGGGTCGGAACAGGTCAGCTGAACGTGATGCCCCAGTGCAGTGTCCAGGTCTCTTCCGGGGCGAGGCGGCGGATGCCGAGGCCGCTGTTGAGCGCATCGGCGGGCGCGGTCATCGGCTCGATCGCGACCGCGAGGCTCTGTCCGGGATAAGCGGGTGTGGTGTACACCTGCACGTAGTCGAAGCCCTCACCCTGCCACAGGGTCACGCGACGGCCGTCCGGTGCGGTGAGCGAGTGGCGTACCCGCCCGTCCGGGTCGCGCGTGAGATCGGTGAAGCCGGTGTCGAGGCTCACGTCTCCCAGGCGGACGCCATCCCGCAGCGCGGTATCCGCCGGACGCGTCCCGGTCGGCAGCATCCGCTCATCGGTCTCGAACGCGGTCTTCGCGGGGATCCTCAGCGTGAGGTCGTGCGGGTCGACATCACCGATCGTGACGAACGGATGCGTGCCCAGCGCGACCGGCGCCGGGGTGTCCGAGCGGTTGGTGAGGGCGTGCGCGACCTGGATGCCGTCGGAGGCGAGGGTGTAGGTCACCGCGGTCTCGATCAGATACGGATAGCCGGTCTGCGGCACGATGGTCGCTCGCAGCACAGCTTCGGTGTCGGTCTGCGACACCTCGTAGGAGGTGAAGCGCAGCAGTCCGTGGCTCGCATTGTTCAACTTCGGCTCGGTGATCGCGAGCGCTCGCGCGGTGCCGTCGTCATCCCAGCGTCCGTCGCGCACCCGGTTCGGCCACGGCACGAGCACCACACCGGAACACGCGGGAGTCGGCAGGTCGAGGGGATACGGCGGCACGAGATCGACACCGCCGATGCGCAGGGAGCGCAGGGACGCACCGACCTGGGCGATCTGCGCATCCACCTCGCCGCGTCGGAGGGTGATCTGGGCGCCGGTGGGGGAAGCGGTACTCACCTCGACATCGTACGGCCACGCCTGCGGCAGCACTCTCTCAGGTGCGTCCGGTAGTATCGGACGGTCGGCTTCGGACACCCGCGCGTTGGCGCGGACGTTTTCTGTGTATGAAGTGTGAGTCCAGGGGCCGATGGTGAGCGTCGCTCGACGCTAATCAACCATCACATGAATGGCCCCGGCCGCTGACAGTCCGGAACCCCGCTGATCGAGCCCGATCAGGCGCAGGGTGCTCGCGCGTGCGCGCGGCGCTGTTCTCGTGCGAGAACACAGGAAGACACCGCAATGCCGAAGAACAAGAAGCCCAAGGGCGGACGCCCGTCCGCGAACTTCGAGCCGCGCTACGGCGCGAAGAAGACCTCCTTCCACGATCGTCACAACGGTGGGCCCGCCCGTGACGGGGCGCGCACCGAGCGTGGTGGACGATCGGATGCCGGGGAGCGTCGCTCCGCGCCCGCCGCCGGTGGCTACGACCGGCGTCCCGGCAGCCGCAGCGCCGGCCACCGCGGCTACCGTCCGGCCGAGGCCGAGACGGGTGCGCCCAAGCAGCGCTGGAGCGCATCCGAGCGCGCGGGCCGCGATGAAGCCCGTGGCATCCGCAACCGCGCCGAGTCCGGGCGTCGCGAGGCCCCGCACCACCGCAACGAGCGCCCCCGCTTCGACGAGCGCTCCGACCGTCCGCGGTACAACGACCGGCCCAGCTCCGGCGGACGGTTCGACGACCGTCCGCGGCGTGACGACCGTGGCGGACAGCGCCCCACCGGTCCCGGAACCTACCGCGATGACCGCGGCGGTGACCGTCCGCGCCGTGACGACCGCGCAGGCACTCAGCGTCAGGGCTTCCGTGACAACGACCACCGCGACGGTGGGCGCCCTGGCCGCGACGACCGCCGCGGTGCCGAGCGTCCCCGGTACAACAGCGACCGTGGGGCCGAGCGTCCCCGGTATGACCGTGACGAGCGTCCGCGCCGTGACGACCGTGGTGCCGAGCGTTCCTATGACGCCGACCGCGCACGCCGTGCCTTCGACCGCGACCGCACGCAGCGTTCGTACGAGGGCGGCCGCGATGAGCGGTCACGTCCGTCGACCGGTGGGGCCTACCGCACCGAGCGTCCGCGCCCGCTGACCTCGGACACGCGGGGGCGTCCGGCGCGCAACGAGCGTCCGAGCCGCAACGACTGGAACGCCACCGGCCGCCCGGCCTCCACCGGAGCCAAGTTCGCGCCGGGTGACGACGTGGTGCATGAGCGCCTCGAGGCGAAGTCCGTCGCGGCGGTCGAGGTCGACGGTGTGACCTTCGGCGACCTCGGTCTCGGCTCGAACATCGTCGAGACCCTCGCCGGCATGGGGGCGGCCACGCCGTTCCCGATCCAGGCGGCCAGCATCCCCGCCGTGCTCGGCGGTCGCGACGTGCTCGCTCGCGGGCGCACCGGTTCGGGCAAGACCATCGCCTTCGGCGCCCCGCTCGTCGAGCGCGTGCTGCAGTCGCAGGCCGGCAAGCGCCGTGAGTTCGGACGGTCGCCGCGCGCGATCATCCTCGCGCCGACGCGCGAGCTCGCGCTGCAGATCGACCGTACGATCCAGCCCATCGCCCGCAGCGTCGGCCTGTTCACCACGCAGATCTACGGTGGTGTGCCGCAGGGCCGCCAGGTGGGCGCGCTCAAGAAGGGCGTCGACATCGTCATCGGCACGCCCGGTCGTATCGAAGACCTCATCAACCAGGGCAAGCTCGACCTCTCGGACTGCCGCATCGCGGTGCTCGACGAGGCCGACCACATGTGCGAGCTCGGCTTCGTCGAGCCCGTGCAGCGCATCCTGCGTCACACTGCGGACGGCAGCCAGAAGCTCCTGTTCTCGGCCACGCTCGACCGCGAGGTCGCGGCGCTCGTCGACGAGTTCCTCGTGGACCCCGCCGTGTACGAGGTCGCCGGGGAGGACCAGGACTCCAGCACGATCGAGCACCGGGTGCTGGTGATCGAGCACCGTGACAAGGCCGACATCCTCACGTCGCTCGTCGACCGCGAGGGCAAGACCCTCGTCTTCGCTCGCACCCGTGCCTACGCCGACATGCTGGCCGAGCAGTTCGACGACGCCGGCATCCCCGCGGTCTCGCTGCACGGTGACCTGAACCAGGCGAAGCGCACGCGCAACCTGGAGCGTCTGACCTCGGGCCGCGTGAACGTGCTCGTCGCGACGGACGTCGCCGCCCGCGGCATCCACGTCGACGACATCGACCTGGTCGTGCAGGCCGATGCCCCGGACGAGTACAAGACGTACCTGCACCGTTCGGGCCGTACCGGGCGAGCGGGTCGTTCGGGCCGCGTCGTGACGCTGATCACGCGTCAGCGCCAGCGTCGCATGACCGAGCTGCTCGACCGTGCCGAGATCGACGCGCCGTTCGAGAACGCGCGCCTCGACGACGACATCATCGAGGAGATCGCCGGCCGCGTGCCGACAGCGGCCGACCTGACTGCCTGAGTCGGGGCGGTCGCGAGCTGCGGCCGTTCACAACTCCGCAAAAGTCTGCCGAAAGGCCCTGGGAACACGGTTTCCGGGGCCTTTCGGCGTCATTCTTCCTGAGTTGTGAACGGCCGTGCGGCGAGAGCGAGGGCGGAGTCAGGCCAGCTCGTGCACGTGCACTGTCGAGGTGAGGTTCGTGCCGTTGAGGTCGAGGTAGAGGACGCCCTCGGTCACGGTCAGGGTCATCGTGTTCCGGCGCTCGATCAGGGTGGCCGCGGTGTCGATGAAGCCGGGGTCGAAGCTGTGGACGCGGAGGTCTTCTCGGCGGTGGATGCGCTTGTCCGCCCACGGTGCCATCACTTTGGCGGGGTCACGGTGGGTGTACACGACGGTGCGCTCGGCGAGTCTGCTGCCGTAGTGAAGTCGTTCAGCGTCGGGTGCACCGATCTCGACCCACGTGGTGATGAGGCCGGTGAGGTCGCGCACGAGAACGGCGGGCTCCTCGGTCGATGAGATGCTGCCGCCGAACGCGATGCCCTCCGCGAACTCGAGCCCGTAGGCGAGCACGCGGGTGAGCATATACGCGTCGGTCTCGGACGGATGCCGCGCCACGCGCAGGGAGTAGTCCTCGTAGACGCCGCGATCGGTGTCAGCGAGCTGCACCTCGAATGTGTGGACTGTGGAACCGATCGCCATGATCACCGAGCCTACGCGGCTGGGAGCGGGGCCCCGACCGCGACCCCGGCGAAGGCGATCAGCGCGAGGCGTCGACCTTCTCGGGAAGCCCGGCCCGCTGCTCGTCGCGGTCGCGGAGCAGCACCATGCCGATGAGTACCAAGGATGCCCCGAACGCCGCGGCTCCCAGCAGCGACAGAGTGGTGCCTCCGCCGAGCGGGAGGAGAGTTCCGACGACAGCGGCTGCCAGACCGCCGAGGAACAACAGGGCCACGAATCCACGGAACATGCGTCCACCGTAGCGCGGGTGCCTCCCTCAGAAGAGCATCGGCTGCGGCTCGGGTGCGGCCGTCCTGGCCGGTGACGGTGTGAACGTCGGGCGGTCGCGCCGGGGATAGTCGTCTTCATGACGGCCATCGAGCCCGTGCATCCGGATGAGGGGACGCGCGCGTTTGGCGAGCCACTGCCGGTACGGCTTCGGAGCCTCGACGGAGGCCCCCGGATAGAGGCCGCGATACGAGGAGACCAGGTCGGGCCGGTGAGTGTCGAGCCACTGCAAGAACCACGGCTTCACGCCCGGTCGCAGGTGCAGGGCGCCGTAGACGACCCTGCGAGCCCCGGCCTCCTTGATGCGCAGGAGCGCGTTGTCGATCGCCTCGAGTGAGTCGGTCATATGCGGCATGATCGGCATCAGGAAGACGGTGACGCGGAAACCGGCATCCGTCAGTGCACGCACCGTGTCGAGACGGGCCTGCGTGGTCGGGGTGCCGGGTTCGATCGCCTTCTGCAACTCATCGTCGTACATCGCGATGGACATCTGCACGTCGACGGGCACCCGCTCAGCGGCCTTCACGAGCAGGGGGATGTCGCGGCGGATCAACGTGCCTTTGGTGAGGATCGACATCGGCGTACCCGAGGCGGCGAGCGTCTCGATGATGCCCGGCATGAGCTTGTATCGCCCTTCGGCGCGCTGATACGGATCGGTGTTGGTGCCCAGGGCCACGGTCTCGTGCTCCCAGCTCCCCTTGCGCAACTCCTTCTCGAGCACCTCCACCACGTTGACCTTGACGACGATCTGCGAGTCGAAGTCGGAGCCGCCGTCCAGGTCGAGATACTCGTGCGTGCCGCGGGCGAAGCAGTAGACGCAGGCATGACTGCATCCGCGGTAGGGGTTGATCGTCCAGGCGAAGGGCATCCGGGAGGCACCGGGCACGTGGTTCAGGGCCGACTTCGACAGCACCTCGTGAAACGTCATGCCCGCGAACTCGGGAGTCGTCACCGTGCGCAGCACGTTGCTGCGATCTTCCATCCCCGGCAGCGCTGAGGCATCCACCTCTCCGAGCTTCTGTCCCTGCCACCGCATTCCTCTATTCGAACAGAATAACGAATGCGATGCAAGAGACTCTGAGACTTATCTTCGAATGAGACAATGGGGTAATGCCCGTTCTGCCGCACGCTCAGCATGCGGCGCCGCGGTCCCCGATCCGGGGTCCTGCACTGCCGATCGGGGTGGCGGTGACCGCGATCGGCGTGCTGCTGTCCCTCGGGTCCCTGCCGTCGGCGTCATCGGACGCTGTCCCCATGCCGGAGCCGGTCGCGGTGCTGCAGGTGCCGACCGTGCAGGTGGGGGCGACGACGGCCGCCGACCCGTGTGCGGACCCGGCCGTGCAGCAGGCGGTCGCCGACGGTGACGATGTGGCCACGATCGCGGGCTTCGGGGGTGGACGGGCTTTTCGCGATGCGGTCGTCGCGGGCAACGCTCCCTGCGTCTCGCTCACCGACCCGGCACGTCTCTGGGTCGTGGTGAACAAGTCGCTTCCGCTGGATCCACCCGAGTACGAGCCCTCGGATCTCGCCTCCGTGCCGCTGCAGATGACGACGCCATCCGGTCGGGTGCGCACCGAGGTGGCCGCTGCCGTCGGCGCGATGGCGGATGCGGCGGTCGAGGCAGGGGTCGGCCGCATCGGCGCGAACAACGGCTACCGCTCGTACGGACTGCAGGTGTCGACGTACGACTCGCACGTGCGTGCGCAGGGTCAGCAGGGCGCGGATGCGGGGTCGGCCCGCCCCGGGCACAGCGAGCATCAGACGGGTCTGGCCATCGACGTGGTGGCCTGCGGTTCCGGCTGCGGGGGCCTGGACGGGTTCGGCGGGACGGCGCAGAGCGACTGGGTCGCCGCGCACGCCTGGGAGTACGGGTTCATCGTCCGATACGAACAGGTCGGCACGCCGGTGACCGGTTATGCGCCGGAGCCCTGGCATCTCCGCTACGTCGGCGTCGACCTCGCGGCGGCGTATCACGACGGCGGATATCACACGCTGGAGGAGTTCTTCGGGCTCCCGGCGGCCCCCGATTACGGGCACTGAATCGACGCGATCCGCGGTCGTTGCGGCATCCGACAACG
The DNA here is from genome assembly GCF_004337555.1 of Microbacterium sp. PI-1. NCBI lineage: Bacteria > Bacillati > Actinomycetota > Actinomycetes > Micrococcales > Microbacteriaceae > Microbacterium > Microbacterium sp. PI-1. The sequence continues at coordinate 16,984 of NZ_SJYZ01000025.1, forward strand.
GCGATACCCAGTGTCACGATATATGGGATGCATTCTCACAACGTGCTGTATCACCCGCCTGCGGGGACGTAGAATCTCCGGAGCAACGATGCATGAGACGTTCAGGAGGACGGCATGGAACGCGACATCTACGACGAGGATCACGAGGCATTCCGAGACCTGGTCAAGGACTTCGTCAAGCGCCACGTGACGGGCGAAGCGATCGAGCGGTGGGATGCCGCGGGGGAGATCGACCGGGCCACGATGCTGGCTGCCGGCGAGGCGGGTCTGATCGGATTGTCGGTCCCCGAGGAGTTCGGCGGCGCCGGGATGCTGCAGGACTACCGTTTCCGCACGATCGTCATGGAAGAGGTCATCGCCGCCGGTGCGGGTTCGCTGGCAGGGGCCTTCGGCATCCAGGACGACCTGGCCGTGCCCTACCTCGTGCACATGGGGACCCAGGAGCAGAAGGAGAAGTGGCTGCCGCGCATGGCCACGGGCGAAGTGCTCGGTGCGCTCGCCATGACCGATCCCGGAGCGGGTTCGGATCTGCGCGGCATCAAGACCAACGCCAAGAAGGTCGACGGCGGCTACATCCTCAACGGCGCGAAGACGTTCATCTCCTCGGGCACCACGGCCGACGTCGTCGTGACCTTCGTGAAGACCGGCGAGGGCAACCGTCCCGACGCGTTCAGTCTGCTGCTCGTGGAGAAGGGCATGGAGGGCTTCGACCAGGGGAAGAAGCTCAGCAAGATGGGCTTCCACGGCTGGGACACGGCCGAGCTCAGCTTCACCGACGTGTTCATCCCTGAAGAGAACCTCATCAGCGGCAAGGAGGGCCAGGGCTTCATCCAGCTGATGCTCAACCTCCCGCTCGAGCGTCTCTCGATCGGTGTCGCGGCCGCCGCCGCTGCGCAGGCCGCCCTCGACTGGACCGTCGCCTACACGAAGGACCGCGAGGCATTCGGCGAGCGCATCGCCGACTTCCAGAACACCCGCTTCCGCCTCGCCGACATGTCGGCCACCACCGACGCGATGTGGGCGTACATCGACCGCGCGCTGCTCGCCTACAAGGACGGCACGCTCACCGCCGAGGACGCCGCCAAGGTCAAGTTCTGGGCGACCGAGCGCGAGTGGGAGGTGCTCGACACGGGCGTGCAGCTGCACGGCGGGTACGGCTACATCATGGAGTACCCGATCGCCCGCGCCTTCACGGATGCTCGGGTGCACCGCATCTACGGCGGCACGAACGAGATCATGCGCGATCTCGTCGGCCGCCAGATCGCCGGCAAGCGCTGACACCTTCCCGCGCGAGATCAAAAACGCACCTCTGGAATGCTCCGGGGGTGCGTTTTTGATCCCGCACGCGCGGTCGGGCCGTGCGAAGCGGGGTGACTTGTATCGACGGTCGGGCGGGAATGGGCGGTAGCGCGCGCCGCATCCGGCGTGGGTGCGGGGAAGCAGGCGGCGCGAATTCCTGATCAGAGCGCATATCTTCGCAGTGATGAAGCTCGTGGATCATTCTCTTGACTTGTCTCTTCATGGGATACATGTCCTGCACCATGATCGATACATGTCGGATACGAGATGTCCGACTCGGGGAACGACGAAGTCCCCGTACCCGCTCATCGAAGAGGCCGGAATGTCCACGCTCACCATGCCGCTGCTCGACCGTACGTCGACCGCCCCGATCTGGTTCCAGATCATGCGCGCCATCGAGGGCGAGATCGCGCAGGGGACCTGGGCGCCGGGTGACCGGCTGCCGAGCGAGAGCGCGTTGCGCGACCACTTCTCCGCATCTCGCACGTCCGTTCGCGATGCCCTGTCCCGGCTCGAAAGCGCAGGCATCATCTCCCGTCAGCAGGGCAAGGGCGCATTCGTCGAGCGGGCGCAAGGTCCCTCGGCGTGGACCCTGCCCTCGGCGCCGAGCCTCCTCGGCGAGTACAGCGAGGACGGACGCAGCGCACTGAGCTCCGAGATCCTCCGCGCCGGCATCGAACCCCTCCCGTCCTGGGCGGCGGCGGTCGTCGGCCGTGACTCGCCCGACGGTATGGGATTCGTGCTCGAACGCGTGCGCGCCGTGGGAGCCCGGACCGCCGTGCACGTGATCAACTACCTGCCGTCGCGCTTCGCCGGAGTGCTGCCCGATCTCCGCGACCCGCGCGCGAGTCTCTACGCCGCGATCCGGAACGTGGCAGGGGTCCGCATCGCTCGCATGCACCGCACGATCGAAGCCGTCGCCGCGGACCGAGCGTTGGCGAGTCTGCTCGAGGTCGAGCCGGGGCATCCGATCGTCGTGGTCGAAGCCGTCGCCTACGACCAGGCCGGACAGCCCATCGACTTCTCCCGCGCTTCGGTGCGGACCGACCGCCTGCGCGTCAGCGTCGACACCGGGTTCGACGCCGCAGGCATCTCCACCGAGACCGCATCCGGCCGCTATCCGACCGTCCTGCGCTGACCCCGCACACCCATCGAATTCCCCCGGGAGCCCTGCACATGAGCGAACACCGCATCCTCGTCATCGGCGACAGCTACATGACCGCCGAGATCTTCACCCGCGCGTTCGCGCAGCGGGGCATCGACGTCGACGAGGCGACGATGGCGATCACGACGCCGACGTGGGACACGTCTTCGATCCGGGAGTACGAGGGCGACCCGGCGGAGGTCGCACGCCTCGGACGCGGCTACGACATCATCGCCTTCCATGCGGCACCGGTCACCGCTGAGGTGCTCGCTGCACTCCCTGACCTGCGTCTGATCGGCTGCGCTCGCGGAGGACCCGTCAACGTCGATGTCGATGCCGCGCGTGAGCGAGGGGTGCGGGTCACCACGACGCCGGGGAAGAACGCGGATGCCGTGGCCGACCTCACCATCGGCTTCCTGATCTCCCTGGTGCGCAACGTGCCGGCGTCTTTGCGTGACGTCGACGAGCGGGTGGCCGATGGACGCCCGCTCGCCGAGTCGACCTTCGAGGGTGCGCGGTGGTTCGGCCGCGAGGTCAAGGGCCTCCGGCTGGGACTGATCGGCTACGGGAACGTCGCGCGGCTCGTCGCCGCCCGCGCCCGGGCCCTCGGGGCGACCATCACCGCCTACGATCCCTTCGTCGATCCGGATTCGGTGACGGATGCCACGATCGTCTCCGATCTCGACGCGCTGCTCGCTTCCAGCGACGTCGTCAGTGTGCACGCCCGGGCCACGGCCGAGAACCGCCACATGATCGGTGCCGCGCAGCTCGCCCGGATGCCCGAAGGATCGTTCCTCATCAACACAGCCCGGGAGTCCCTCGTCGATGAGGGGGCTCTCCTGGACGCCTTGCGCAGCGGCCGACTCTCCGGTGCCGCGCTCGACGTCAACGAGCCGGACGGGCCCTGGCGCGAGCTCGTCGCCGAGCCCTCTCTCATCCTCACCCCGCACCTCGCCGGGGCCACGAACGAGACCCTCGCCCGCGGCGCCGACATGCTCGCCGCCGAGGTCGAGAGCTTCCTGACGGACGGGAGCCTCCGATGGGAACGATGACCGATGTCTTCCTCGCGATCGATGCGGGCACGGGTTCGGCACGGGCGCTCGCCTTCGACATCGAAGGGCGCCTCGTCGCGCGCGCCGCTCGTGAATGGACGCACACGGCCGTGCCCGGCCACCCCGGCGGCACCGTCTTCGACACGGAAGGCGGATGGAACGCCATCGCGGACGCCGTCGCCGAGGTGGTCGCGCGGCTCGGCGATCGACGCGTCGCCGCCGTCGCTGCGTCGAGCATGCGGGAAGGGTTCGTGCTCTACGACGCCGAGGGACGCGAGCTCTGGGCCTGCCCGAACACCGACGGTCGGGCACGGATCGAGGCCGATGAACTGGTCGCCGAAGGCGTCGCCGACGAGGTGTATCGCACCGCAGGCGACTGGGTGTCGATCACCGCGCCCGCCCGGTTGCGCTGGATCGCCCGGCACCAGCCCGACCTGTTCGCGCAGGCCCAGCATCTCGGCATGCTGAGCGACTGGGTCACGACGCGCCTGACGGGAGAGTTCGTGACGGAGCCGACCAGCGGCTCGAGCTCGGCGCTGTTCGATCTCCGCGCGCGGAACTGGTCCGACGATTTGGCAGGCCTGGTCGGGGTGAACCGTCGCATCCTTCCTCCCGTCGTCGAGTGCGGAGACGTCGTCGGTGCGGTCACGCCCGCCGCCGCTGCCGCGACCGGACTCGCCGTCGGGACCCCGGTCGTCGCGGGAGGCGCTGACACCCAGCTCGCCCTGCACGGCATCGCCGCCAGGGAGGGGGTGCCGACCATCGTCGCCGGAACCTTCTGGCAGACGACCGCCGTCGTGTCCGAACCGCTCATCGATCCGGAGCGTCGACTGCGCACGCTCTGCCATGTCGAGCGCGGCAGCTGGATGGTCGAGGGCATCGGCTTCCTCTCCGGGCTCGCCATGCGGTGGTTCCGCGATGCGATGTGCCCCGATGCCGCAGATCTCGGTCGAGCAGCCGGTACGTCGGCGTTCGCGGTGATGGAGGGCTGGGCCGCCGAGGTGCCCGCGGGCGCGAACGGGGTGGTCGCGACCATGGCGAACGTCATGCAGGCGGATGCCTGGCATCATGCGGCGCCCGCCTTCGTGGGCTTCGACATCAACGACGCCGCGCACTCGTCACGGGGCGCGTTCATCCGGGCGATCGAGGAATCGGCCGCCATCGTCGCGAACGCCCACCTCGGCATCCTCGCCTCGCTCACCGGCGGTCGAGCCCTCGCCGAGGGAACCGTGACCTTCACCGGTGGTTCGAGCGCCGGTGCGCTCTGGCCGCGCGTGATCGCGGGGGTCACCGGACTCGACACCCGGGTGACCCCGGCGCCGGAGGCCACCTCCTACGGGGCGGCACGTCTGGCGGCGCGCGGAGTGGGTGCGGACCTGCCCCCGATGGGTGACCCCGATCGTGTCGAGCACGTCGACCCGCAAGAGCACGAGCGGTATCGCGCCGTGACCGAGCGCTGGCATCGCGTCTACCGGGATGTGCTCTCGATCTCGGGGCCCGACCTGCATCCGCTCTTCACCCCTCCCGGGGCCGCCCGCGCCCCTCACGACCTTCCTCCCACCCGACTCTCGCACGCCGGCCACGCCGGCTGACGACCACCAGAAGGAGACACCATGGCAGACCTCGAAGGCAACGCCGCAGCGAAGAAGTTCCACGTCGAGACGCCGGCCGCCCGGTTCACCCAGAACATCCGCGGCGCGGCGAACCTCGACTGGGGCATGCAGAACCGCCTCTCGCGCATCCTCGACCCCCAGACCGGACGCACGGTCATGCTGGCGTTCGATCACGGGTACTTCCAGGGGCCGACATCCGGCCTCGAGCGCATCGACCTCAACATCGCACCGCTCGCCGAACACGCCGATGCCGTCATGTGCACCCGCGGCGCCCTGCGCACCTCCGTGCCACCCGCGACCCGGGCCGGGCTCGTGCTGCGAGCCTCGGGCGGGCCGTCGATCCTCAAGGACCTCTCCGACGAGTACACGGCGATGGCGATGGCGGATGCCGTGCGCATCAACGCCGATGCCGTGGCCGTGCAGGTCTTCGTCGGAGGCGAGCACGAGAGCCGCAGCATCCGCAATCTGACCACGCTCGTCGACGACGGATACGTGGCCGGTGTGCCCGTGCTCGGTGTGACCGCGGTCGGCAAGGAGCTGGTGCGCGACGCCCGCTACCTGGGCCTCGCCACCCGCATCATCGCCGAGCTGGGAGCGCAGCTCGTCAAGACCTACTACTGCGAGGAGGGGTTCGAGGACGTCGTCGCCGCTTGCCCGGTCCCGGTGATCATGGCGGGCGGGAAGAAGCTGCCCGAGCTCGAAGCCCTCACGATGGCCTCGAACGCGGTGCGTGCGGGGGCCGCCGGTGTCGACATGGGGCGCAACATCTTCCAGAGCGCCGACCCCGCGGCCATGATGCTCGCCGTCCGTGCCGTCGTCCATGACGACGTCGATCCCGTGGATGCCCACGAGCTGTTCCGCGAGGCGACCGAGACACGGGTGCCCGCATGAGCGCCGAGGTGCTGCGGGCCGCGGAGGCCGACCTGCGCTTCGGCGACTGGGGGCCCGGCTACCTGGCACAGGACGAGGACGCCGCCTTCGGCGTGGTCGTGCTCCGTCCGGGAGACGTGTTCGCCAACCATCTTCACGAACACCACACCGAGTCGTTCGTGGTTCTCGAAGGACGTGCGGAGATCTGGCTCGACCGCCGCACCCGTCGCGTCGTCGAAGCCGGAGACGTGCTGCGGGCCGCACCGCACGAGGAGCACCTCGTGCGGAACCCGTTCGACGAGGTCTTCCGCGCCGTGTTCGTGAAGACGCCGTGGGTCGACGGCGACAAGGTCGATCGACCCTGGACCCCTGCCGCACCACCGACCGTCTGACTTTTCCTCCCCCACCCGAAGAACATCGAAAGGACAGCACCATGAGTGTGCAAAGACGCTCCTCATCATCCGCTCGCCTCACTCGGCGCGCTCTGCCCGTCATCGCTCTGGCATCCACGCTGGGTCTCGTTCTCGCCGGATGCGCCGGCGACTCCGGCGGCTCCTCCGGCGACGGCGGCGACAAGACCCTCAAGGTCCTGATCGCCGCCCCGCAGGAAGGCGCGGGCAAGATCCTCGAGGCCGACTTCGAGGCTGAGACCGGCGTCGAGATCGAGGTCGAGGTCGTGCCCTACGACCAGATCCAGACCAAGGCGATCCTGGACGCCCAGTCCGGGACGAACAACTACGACGTCATCCAGTACTGGTACACGTCGGTCGGCGCGCTCGCCGATGCCGGTGCGCTCGCCGACATCACCGATTGGGTCGATTCTGACGAGGACATCGATTCCTCCGACTTCATCGAGGCGATCTTCGGACCGTACACGCAGTACGAGGGCGCGACCTACGGGCTGCCGATCGACGGTGACACGCACGTGCTGTTCTACAACAAGGCGATCTTCGAACGGAACGGCGTCGAGGTCCCGACCACGTGGGACGAGTACGTCGAGGTCTCGAAGAAGATCACGGATGCCGAGAAGGCGAACGGCGTGTACGGCAATGCGCTGCTCGGCTCCAAGAGCGCCTTCAACATCGGCTCGACGTTCTTCAACCGTCTCGCCACGATGTCGCCCGATCCGATCGACCCGCAGATGCCGCAGCTCGACACGGAGTACGCGGTCGCGGCCGCACAGTCGATGCTCGATGCGGCGCCGTCGGCGTTGCCCAGTCCGCTGGAGATCGGCTTCGAGCAGGCCCTCCCGCAGTTCCTCTCCGGATCCGTCGGCATGATCGAGTTCTGGACCGATCTGGGCGTCTTCGCGCAGGACCCCGAGCAGTCGAAGATCGTCGACGGCTGGGGCGTCGCGCCCCTTCCCGTCGGGCCGGAGGGCAAGGTCTCCGGAGCCCTGAACGCGGGGTGGGCGATGGGCATCAGCCCCAATGCCGCCGACGAGGACCTGGCCAAGCAGTTCGTGGCTTTCGCGTCGTCGAAGGAGACCAACGAGAAGCTCATCACCACGACGGGCTCCGGCGTCGACCCGACCCGCACCTCCACTCTGGAGAGCGCGAAGTACATCGAGTTCGCCCCTGAAGTGTCGGCCGTCGCGGCGCAGGTGCTTCCCAACGCGCAGTCGTGGCCGACCTCGCCGCAGGCGCCGGAGATGATCCAGTCGTTGAGCGACAACCTGGCGCTCATGCTGCAGGGCGGCCTGACCGCCGAACAGGCGATGCAGCAGACCTGGGACTCCTGGCAGTCCTTGGCCGACTGACCCCTCGTCGAACCCGGAAAGGACCGCTCATGTCGCAGCCCGTCGCAAGCCGTCGCGTCGCCCGGCGCGGGTCGTGGACGGGGCGCGCCCTGCTCGCGCCCGCCGTCATCGCGATCGTGATCATCGCGATCTACCCGCTCGCGTACATCATCGCTGCCTCCTTCTCGGAGTCGTCGTTGGGGCGGCCGTTCTCGGAATGGGTCGGGTTCGACAACTTCGCCGCGATGCTGGGGGACGGGGTCACCATCCCGTCCCTCGGCAGGTCGCTCCTGTTCGCCATCCCGTCCGCGGTCATCGCGCTCGTCGCGGGTCTCGCGGTGGCACTCTCGCTCGATGCGGCCGTCAAGGGCGGTCGAATCATCCGGGTGCTCCTGCTGCTCCCGCTGATGACACCGCCCGTCATGGCGGGCGTCATCTGGAAGCTCATGCTCGCGCCCACCGGTGGCCTGCTGAACAACATCGGGCAGTCGTTCGCACCCGGGTCGGATCCGTTCCTGTTCCTCGGGTCGAGCCCTGCCGCGATGATCTCCGTCATCTTCGTGGATGCGTGGCAGTGGACGCCGTTCTGCGTCCTCCTGGTCTTCGCGGCGCTGCAGACGCTCCCGACGGAGGTCTACGAGGCATCGCAGGTCGACGGCGCCGGTGTGTGGCAGACGTTCTGGCGCATCACCTTCCCCCTGGTGCTTCCGAGCCTGATCACGGTGCTGCTGCTGAAGCTCGTGGTCTCCTTCAAGGTGTTCGACCTCGTCTTCATCATGACCAGCGGCGGACCGGGCTTCGACACCACCGTCAGCAGCTTCGAGATCTACCGCACCGGCCTGCAGACGTTCGACGTGGGAGCGGCCGCGGCTCAGACCATCGCCTTCCTCGTGCTCGTCACCATCGTCATCCTGCCGCTCAACGCCGTGCGGCAGCGCCTGCACAAGGAGAGCTGATCATGTCCCTCACGCTCCGCGTCCCCGCCCGCACCGAGGAGAGCGCGACGCAAACCCTCGTCGTCCCCGACGCGCGTCGTCGTCGTCGCCCGAAGGTCCGCACCTCGAGCACGTCGCGTCCGGGGCGTCCGTCCGTCGTGGTCACCGCCGTCAAGTGGGTCGTGATCGTCGTCTCGATCGCTCTGGCCCTGCTGCCCGTGCTCTACATGGTCGGAATGTCCTTCAAGAGCCCGGACGACATCCTGTCGACGCGAATCCTCCCCTCTCGCCTCGCGGTCGAGAACTGGGTCGCCGCGTTCGAGAACTGGCCGATCCTCACGTACCTCCGCAACTCGTTCGGCGCCGCGATCGTGGCGGTCCTGGTGGCGCTCCTGGTCTCGATCCCCACGAACTACGCGATGGCTCGACTCCGCGTCGGAGGGAAGCAGGCCCTCGGGCTCATCGTCTCGGCCTACGTCGCTCCGCCGGTCGTGGCGATCATCCCGCTCTTCGTGCTGGTGCGCTCTGCGGGACTGATGGACTCCGTGCTGGGCCTCGGCATCGTCGAGGGACTGTTGCTCACGCCGGTGGCCGTCTGGTTGCTCGACGGTTTCTTCCGAGCTATCCCCTTCGAGGTCGACGAGGCGGCTCAGATCGATGGCTGTGGCCCGCTCCGCGCACTCTGGTCCGTCATCCTGCCGCTCACCGCACCGGGGATCGTCGCCGTCTCGATCATCGTCTTCATCCTCGCGTACAACGACTTCCTGATCCCGCTGCTGCTGACCCAGAGCATCGACTCCCAGACGCTTCCGGTCGGGATCGCCCTGATGCAGGGCGGCCGTGAGGTGATGTTCGGGCAGATGGCCGCGGCGAGCCTGTCCGGCCTGATCCCGATCTACCTGTTGGCGCTGTTCCTGCAGAAGTGGCTCGTGGGCGGTCTCACTCAGGGCAGCGTGAAGTAACTCGCCCCATCGCCCGGTCGCCGTGTCGCCCCGTCGCCGCGTCGCCGCGTCACCGCGTCACCGTGTGTGCGGGATCAAAAACGCACCTCTGGAATGCTCCGGGGGTGCGTTTTTGATCCCGCACGCGCGGGCGGACCGTGGACAAGGCCGCCGTCGCCGGGTTGAATCGAGGGCATGACGACCTCGCTCCTGGAGATCCTGGATGAGCACGTCGCGCGCGGCACGGCACCGGGGATCATCGGCGTGCTCGGCGCCCCCGACGGGTCTACCGAGATCGTCACGGCCGGTGATCTCCCGGCGGATGCGATCGTGCGCATCCAGTCCATGACGAAGCCGATCCTCGCCGTTGCGGCACTGCGTCTCGTGCAGGGCGGGCGCCTCCGACTCGACGATCCCGTGGAGCGCTGGCTGCCGGAGCTCGCCGACCGCCGGGTGCTGCGCACGCCGGACGCGCCGATCGACGATGTCCGTCCGGCGACGACACCCATCACGTTGCGCCATCTGCTCACCAACACTTCCGGGTACGGCGTGCAGGTCGTGCCGTCTCCGCTGGCGATGGCGATGATCGGGAACAGGACGGCCGCGGGGCAGGAGCCGGTGGCGATGGGCGCTCCGGAGTGGATCAACGCGCTGGCCGCACTTCCGCTGGCGTTCGAACCCGGCTCCGGGTGGCGCTACCACCACTCCTTCGGCATCCTCGGGGTGCTCCTCTCGCGCGTGGTCGACGGGTCGCTGGAGGAGCACCTTCGGCGTGACCTCTTCGAGCCGTTGGGCATGGTCGACACCGGGTACACGGTTCCGCTCGAGCAGGCGCACCGGCTGCCCGCTGCGAACCGGCACACGGAGGGCGGACTGGTCGAGGTCGAGCCTGCGGGTGAGGGTTTCTCGGTCGCGCCGGCGCCCTTCGACCTCAGTCACTCCGAACTCGTGTCGACCGCTGCCGACTATGCGGCCTTCGCGCGGATGCTGGCGACCGGCGGACGGCATGACGGAAAGGTCGTCCTCGACCCCGAACTGCTGACGGAGATGCGCACGGACCAGGTGCCTGCGAGCGCGAAGACCGACGACAGCTTCTTCCCGGGGTTCTGGGACGGCACGGGGTGGGGGTTCGGCGTCGCGATGCAGACCTCCGGGGCGAACGCCGGTCGCTACGGATGGTCAGGCGGGCAGGGCACGGACTTCTGGATCGACCCCGACGGTTCGTTCGGCATCGTGCTGAGCCAGGTCGAGATGGGCCCGGAGGTCATGGGCTTGTTCCGAGACGTCCAGCGGGTCGCTGACCCCGCGTGCGGGATCGAAAACGCCCCTGCGGGAAGCACTTGAGGCGCGTTTTTGATCCCGCACGCCGGCCGCGCAGCGGGGATTCAGCGCTTCCAGTAGCCGCAGAAGCTGACCGCGTTCTTGTCGACCCCGCGTTCGCCGACGAGGTGCTTGCGGACCCCGGAGGCCAGTGCCTGCTCCCCCGCCGCATACGCGTGGAACGGAGCGGCGGGTAGCGCCGTACGGCTGAGCGTCTCGAGAGCCAGAACCCCGGGAGCCGTGTCGTGCGGACGCACGAGCCAGACGATCTCGATCCCTGGAGGATGCGGGAACGGCAGGGCGTCCTCGTCGGACGGCACTTCGACGATCGCGGTGCCGGCGGCGTCCTCCGCCAGCGATGCGCTGATCGAGGCGATCGCGGGGAGGGCGGTTTCATCGCCGACGAGGAGGACGCGTTCGGTGCCGCGCTGCGGGTTGAAGGTGAGCCCCTCGTCGATGATGAGCACGTGCTCGCCCGGCTGGCAGGTCTCGGCCCAGTGCGATGCCGGGCCGGCCGTGCCCCCTGCCGCCGATCCGTGCAGCACGAAGTCCACATCGATCTCCGCACCGGCGTCCGCCGTGGCCGCGCGGTAGGCGCGCACGCTGTAGTTCCGCATCACGGGGCGCTCGTCGTCGGGGATGCGCAGGAACTTCAGGTAGCCGAACATCTTGTTCGCCTTCGCGGGCACGCGGTCGAGTCCCGCGTCGCCACCGATCGGCAGGAACAGCCGGAACCACTGATCGAACCCCATCGGGCGGAACTTCTCGATCTCACCACCGCCGAGCGTCACCCGGGACCAGTGCGCCGAGAGTCGTTGCGTGCGCAGCACCGTGAGGTGGAGGAGCTCGGCGCTCTCGGGCTTGACCATCTTGCTGTATGCCATGCGCGCCTTTCAGGGAAGCTGCCAGGGGAAGAACACCACGAAGAGCGCGGCGGAGACCAACAGCATCGCCGCGGTGAAGACGGTGTCCCGGGTGCGGAACGGCACCAGGTGTCGTTCCGTGCGGGTGGGGTGCGCGCCGAAGGCCCGCGAGTCCATCGCCAGGGCCACGCGTTCGGCGTGGCGGATCGCGCCGGCGAGCAGCGGAACGATGTAACCCCAGCCGCGGGCGATGCGGGCGAAGGGTCCGCGTCCGCCGTGGTAGCCGCGCACCCGATGAGCCGCCCGGATGACGGCGAGCTCGTGTCCGAACCGTGGCACGAAACGGAAGGCTGCGAGCGCCGTATACCCGATCCGGTACGGGACCCTCAGCTGCTGCACGCCGGCACGGACGAGGTCGGGGCCGCTGGTGGTGAGACCGCCGACGAGGGCGAGGGAGACGATGGCGCCCAGACGCAGGGCCGTGGCGAAGCCGAGCAGCAGGGCACCGCTGTAGAGCGTCCAGTCGCCGATGCGCACGACGGGGGTGGTGTCGGCGACGATCGCGGTGTCGACCCAGACCGAGAAGCCGATACCGATCAGCAGCATCCCGGCGGGGAGGGCGAGCAGCAGGAGGGCCAGGAGGCGTCCGGTCAGCCGCGCGCCGAGCAGGATCAGGGCATACGCGAGCAGGAGGAACGCGGCCGGGGTGGCGAGGTCGCGGACGAACACGAGCAGCAGCATCGCGGGCGCGAACCCGGCCACCTTGGCGAGCGGGTTCAGGGCGTAGAGGAATTGCCGCGGGGAGGACGCCGTCATCCGGGCGTAGGGGTCGAAACCCGGACCGGTGGCGGCCGCAGTGCCGGGGACCACGCGGTCCGTGGCTTCGGCGCTCACCGGTGCACCCCGAGCCCGGCAGACGAAAGGACACGCTGCAGAGCGGGCAGGCAGAGCCCCGCATCGGCGAGCAGCCGCTCGTCCTGGAACAGTGTCGATGTCGGGCCGCTCGCTCGCACCCGCCCGCCCGCGAGCACCACGACGTGGGAGGCGTGCTCTGCCACGAGCTGCAGATCGTGCGTGACGATCACGATGGTGGTGCCCTCGGTGCGCAGCTCCTGCAGCAGGTCGAGGAGCTCGGCCGCCCTGGCGCGGTCCTGACCGAAGGTGGGCTCGTCCAGAGCGAGGACCCGCGGCCGGGTGATCAGTGCGGTGCCCACCGACAGACGCCGCTTCTCGCCGCCGGAGAGCAGGAACGGATGCACCTCCGCCTTGTGCGCGAGCCCGAAGCGCGTGAGCATGTCGTCGACGCGCACGGTGATCTCGGCGTCCGGAACCTGGCGCAGTCGCAGGCCGTGAGCCAGCTCGTCGAACACCGTGTGCGCGATGAACTGGTGCTCCGGGTTCTGGAACACGAATCCGACCCGTGCGGCGAGGTCACGTGGTGAGGCGACGCCCGGGTCGATGCCGTCGACCGTGACCTGGCCTCGAGGCGGCGGCACGACGCCGGCGAGCGCCTGGATCAGCGTGGTCTTGCCCGCTCCGTTCGCCCCGACGATCGCCGTGAGGCTCCCCGCCTCCAGAACGAGATCGATCCCGTGCAGGATCTCGGTGCGCCGTTTCTTGACGGAGAGCCCGCGCGCGCGGATGATCTCCTGGCCGGTGTGTGCGCGTGCATCGCGGTCCTCTTCACGCGGTGCGGGGATGGCCGCCGCCGTCGCGGGGGAGTGTGGTGCCTCCTGGGCGAGCGCGTCAGCGAGCTCGTGCGGTGTGAGGGGGAGCGGATCGAGTCTCCGGCCCTCGTCCCGCAGCCGGAGTGCGGCGAGCGTGGCTCCCGGAAGCCACACGCCCATCGACACGAGTTCGTCGGCGTGCTCGCGGATGATCTCCGCCGCGGGGCCGTCGAAGACGACCGTCCCTTCGCGGTCGAGCACGAGCGTGCGGGTGACGAAGTCCATCGCTGCATCGAGGTTGTGTTCGACGAGGAGGATCGCCCGGTCACCGGCGGCGACGACATCCGCCAGCGCCGTGTATACGTCGTCGATGCCCTGCGGGTCGAGGTTGGCGGTCGGTTCGTCGAGCACGATCAGCGGGGAACCCATCGCGAGGGCGCAGGCGATCGCGAGTCGCTGCCTCCCTCCCCCCGAGAGGTGATCGGGGTTCTCGTCGCGGCGATCCCAGAGCCCGACGCGCCGCAGAGCGGCTTCGACCCTGTCGCGGACGACGTCGACGTCGAGGAGCAGGTTCTCGGGTCCGAACGCGACCTCGTCGTAGACCGTGCCCGTGACGATCTGCGTGTCCGGATCCTGGAACACCATCGCCACCTGCGTGCTGAGTGTCGCGGTCTCCGCGCTCGCCGAGTCGATGCCACCGGCCTCGACCGTGCCGACCATGCTCGCGGGCAGCGCGTGCGGGATCAGACCGTTGAGCGCGAGGGTCAGTGTCGACTTGCCGGATCCGGACGGTCCGAGCAGCAGGACCACTTCGCCGGGGTGGATGTCGAACGTGACGTCACGGGGGGAGGGGTGCGCGGCATCGGCGTGGGTGAGGGAGAGGTCACGCACGCGGAGCAGAGGCGCGGATGGGCGCACGGCGGGTCCCGGGTCGTCGGATCGTGGACTTCTAACTTAGCTGAGCCTTACCTGATCCGCCATCGAGCGGGGGTGACGCAGTGCGCCGGATCGAGCCCGGTCAGCGTCGGGCGACTCCGGCGCGGCGCAGCGCCGAACCGATGGCGAGCCCGATCGCGGTCCAGGCGACCGGGCCGAGCACCGAGATCGCGAGGTACAGGATCTGCGCCCACAGCGGCATGACCGAGAGATGGGCGGCGAAGAACACGACGACCGCCACGAAGATCCCGATGATCGCGGCCGAGAGGAAGAAGCGCCACGGGCCCCAGGAGCGGTAGCGCGTGAGCGCAGCCACTCCTTCCTGGATCAGGCCGAACAGCAGGGCCGTGCCGATGAACCGCAGAGCCCAGGCCGGGTTGAAGGCGCTCGCGATCAGCGCTGCGAACACATGCGTGATCAGGGCGACGAGGGGAAGGCGCAGCACCTCCTGGGCGATGATCCCCGGGAGCACGTGCGAGCCGAGCACGAGGCCGTAGAGAAACAGCAGAGGGCTCGCCAGCAGGACCGGCGTCACCCATCCGGCGATGCCCGCGAGGATGCCCGTCGCGACGCCGATCGCTGCGCAGACGAGCAGGACGCGAGTCGTCAGGACGGAGGTGCGGGCCACGTCTCCAGCTTACTGTCGACCTATCGGGAGCCCTGCCGTGCAAAATCCTGGCGTATCGGCGAAGCCGGATTCGACCATCGACCAGTTCTGTCTCCGCAGGTGAGGAGCGGGGCTATGTTGGCCGCGGTGCAGCAACGCGGCTGCATCGTGATCATCGGGAGCACCACATGGGTCGAACACCCCTCCGGATGGCAGCAGCCACCACCCTGGCGACGCTGTTCATCGCATCCACGGCAACCACCGGTTTCGCGGCGACCGAGGAGGTGACGCACCCCGTTCCGGTCGCCGGCACCCCAGGGCACTACATCGTGGTCATGAAAGCAGACCCCCTCGCCACCTACGAGGGCGACGTCAAGGGCCTGAAGGCGACGAAACCCGCCGAGGGTGAGCAGCTCGAGACGCAGTCGCAGGACTCGCAGCGGTACGTCAAGCACCTCGAATCCGAGCAGACCGATCTCGTCAGCGACATCGGCGTCACCCCGGACACGACCTACCAGGTCGTGCTCAACGGGTTCAGCGCCGACCTCAGTGGCGAACAGGTCGATGCGCTCCGTGCGTCGAAGGATGTGCTGGGCGTGTACCCCGATGAGATCCGTCACCCGGATGCGCAGACGTCGACCGACTTCCTCGGTCTCGGCGACGACCGCAAGGGCCGTGGCGGCGTGTGGCAGCAGACCGGAGGCGTAGACAAGGCCGGAGAAGGCGTCGTGGTGGGTGTGATCGACACCGGCATCGCCCCGGAGCACCCCTCGTTCGACGGCAAGAAGCTCAAGAAGCAGAAGAAGCAGCACGACCGGCACAAGGGCAAGCAGCCCTACACCGACGGGAAGTACGTCTACTTCGACAAGTCCGACGGCGGCCAGTTCCAGTCCGCGATGGTCGAAGCCCAGGACTGGGACAAGCGCGACTACTCCTCGAAGCTGATCGGCGGCCAGTACTTCTACGCCGGAGCCGAGGCCGCCGGCTTCGACTTCCAGTACGACTACCTCTCGCCGCGTGACGGCGACGGTCACGGGTCCCACACCGCGAGCACCGCGGCGGGCAACTTCAAGGTCAAGGCCTCCATCGAGGATGTCGACTTCGGAACGGTGTCCGGCGTCGCGCCGGGCGCGAAGGTCGCCGCCTACAAGGCCTGCTACGTCGGTCCCGACCCTGCGGTCACCACGGATGACATCTGCGCCCTCAGCGACCTCGTCGCCGCGATCGACCAGGCCGTCGCCGACGGTGTCGACGTGATCAACTACTCGATCGGTGGCGGTGCCGCCAGCACCGTGATGGCTCCGGAGGACCTCGCGTTCTTCAACGCCGCGGCCGCGGGTGTCTTCGTCGCGACCAGCGCCGGCAACGACGGTCCGGACCCGGTCACCGCCGACCACGCCTCGCCCTGGTACACGACGGTCGCCGCCTCCACCATCCCCACCTGGGAGGGCACCGTGCAGTTCGACGGGTTCGAGCAGGCCGGAGCGTCGGTGAGCGTGCCGTTCGGCGAGAGTGTCACCGGCCCGTCCATCGCGGCGGTCGACGCCGGGGCGGCGGGAGCGGTCGACGCGCAGCTCTGCCTGCCCGGCACCCTCGACCCGGCCAAGGTCGCCGGACACATCGTCGTGTGCGACCGCGGCAGCAACGCACGTGCCGAGAAGTCGCAGGTCGTGAAGGATGCCGGCGGCATCGGCATGGTTCTCGTGAACGTGCCCGGTGGAGCGGACTCGCTCGACAACGACTTCCACGCCGTGCCGACCGTCCACCTCAACGCCGAGTACCGCGAAGCCGTGCTCGCGTATGTGCAGGGTGGCGTCGATCGGCCGATCACGCTGGTCGGCGAGAACACGACGGGCGTGACCACCCCCACGCCGCAGATCGCGGGCTTCTCGAGCCGCGGACCGATGCTCGCCGACGGCAGCGATGTGCTGAAGCCGGACGTGGCGGCCCCCGGTGTCGCGATCCTCGCGGCGACGAACAACGCCCCCGGAGAGAAGCCGACCTTCGGCATCCTCTCCGGCACGTCGATGGCCTCACCGCACGTCGCCGGTCTCGGAGCGCTCTACCTCGGTGAGCACCCGAAGGCGACGCCGGCGGAGATCCGTTCCGCGATGATGACGACCGCCTATGACACCGTCCTGCCCGACGGATCGAAGAACACGAACCCGTTCGAACAGGGCGCGGGACAGGTCGACGCGACGCGGTACCTGAACCCGGGTCTGCTCTACCTCAACGGGGTGAAGGACTGGGCGGCGTTCCTCGACGGGAAGGGTCTGTCGGACTTCCCCGGCATCGATCCCATCGACGGCAGCGACCTGAACCAGGCATCGATCTCGATCGGCTCGCTGGCCAGCGCGCAGACCGTCACCCGGTCGGTCACATCGACCCAGAAGGGGACGTTCACCGCGAAGGCCTCGGTCCCCGGAGTGCACGTGAAGGTCACGCCCTCGCAGTTGACCTTCGACAAGCCGGGGCAGACGAAGACCTTCACGGTCACGTTCGACAACACCGATGCTCCGGTGGAGCAGTGGGCCACCGGCACGCTGACCTGGACGAGCAAGAAGAACACGGTGCGCTCCCCGATCGCGGTGTTCCCGGTGACGGCGGATGCTCCGGCCGAGGTCACAGGTACCGGAGCGGACGGCAGCACGGCGGTCGAGATCACCCCCGGTCTCGACGGCGACCTGGCGCTCGACCTCTCGGGCCTCACCGCCTTCGACCTGCTCAGCGACCCGGACAACCCGGTCGAGGGGCACTCGGGCGACGAGAACTCCGGTGACGCGAACAAGGACGTGGCGTGGATCGTCGATGTACCGGAGGGGACCACCCTCTCGCGGTTCGACCTCGATTCCTCGGACGACGACGGCAGTGACCTGGACCTCACCGTGTACCGCGTGGTGAGCCCGGACGACCTGCGGTACTACGAGCGGTGGCAGTCGGCGACCGGTTCGGCGGACGAGCAGGTCACGCTCCCCGCACCGACCGCCGGGACCTACCTCGTGGTCGCGAACATGTACTCGACGACGGGTCCGATGACGTGGGACATGACCTACGCCAACGTGCAGCCCGGCGGAGAGGGCGCGTTCGCCGCGACCCCGAACCCGATCGCCGCCGTCCGTGGCGAGAAGACGAGCTACGAGCTCAGCTGGACAGGCCTCACGGCCGGTACTCGGTACCTGGGGCTGGTCCGCTACGGCGACTCCGAAGTCCGGACCTTGGTGACGGTCACCGTCCCCGCGGGTGAAGCGCCCGACGCCGAGGTCCCGCCGACCGAAGCGCCCGAGACGGACGCACCGGAGACGGAGGCTCCGCCGACGGAGGCCCCCGAGACGGACGCGCCGCCGACGGAGGCGCCCGAGACGGACGCGCCGCCGACGGAGGCGCCCGAGACGGAGGCTCCGCCGACGGCCAAGCCGGAGTAGCCCCCACAGCACAGCGCCCCGCGGTCTCCCTTCCGCGGGGCGCTGTGTGCGTCCGGGCCTCCGTCCGGAAGCGCCTTGCAGCGTCGACTGAATCATGATTCAGTCGACTCGAACAGTCGCATCCGGTGGGGAGACGAGATGGCGGAGCAGAGACGCCGACGAGTGAACGTCGTGGCCGGAGATCGTCGTCGCGAACTGCGTGAGGCCGCGAGCGGCATCGTGCGTGAGGAGGGCTTCGGCGCGGCGACCGTGAAGGCCATCACCGCTCGTGCGGGAATGAGCGCGGGCCTGCTCTACACCTACGTGGACAGCGTCGACGATCTACTCGCCGATGTCTTCCGACAGTGCGCCGGGGCCGAGCTGACGGCGGTGGACGATGCGGTGCACGCCGCGCCCGATGATGCTCGTGCGCGTCTGGTCGCTCTGATCGAGACCTTCGCGGCGCGCGCACTCCGCGGACGGCGACTGGCCTGGGCGCTCCTCGCCGAACCCGTCGGCCGCGCCGTCGATGAGGAGCGCCTCGCCTACCGCCGCGGCTACGCTGCCCTGCTCGATGAGATCGTCCGACAGGGGATCGCTTCTGAGGTCTTCGCTCCGCAGGATCCGGCGATCACGGCGGCGGGACTCGTCGGCGCGATCGGTGAGGCGCTCACCGGACCACTGTCCCCGGTCTCCGGCGTCGAGGACGCACCCGACCCCGAGTCCGTCGTGGCGACGATCACGGCCCTGTGTCTGCGCGCTGTGGGGGAGAGATGAGCACGCATCAGGTCACGAATCAGGCGCCGGAGCGCGTCGGCGTGGACGAGTACGGCACGAACACGGCGCTCGTCGAGGGGGTCGAGCGCTATGACGCCGCATGGGCGCACCCGGGACTGCACGAGATCGGCGTCCGTGTGGGTGGCGAGCAGTTCCAGGAGGATGCGCGACGGGCCAACAGGAACAAGCCGGTCCTGCGCACCCACGACCGCTGGGGGCACCGCATCGACGAGGTCGACTACGACCCGTCGTACCACCGCGTGCTCGGCGCGGCCGTCGCGGCGGGGGCGCACACCTCGGCTTTCGCCGACCCGCGGCCCGGTGCGAACGTCGCTCGTGCCGCATCGTTCATGCTGTTCGCCCAGGTCGAGCCCGGGCACGCCTGCCCGGTGTCGATGACGCATTCCGTCGTGCCGGTCGTCGCCGCGCAGCCGGACCTGGCCGCGCAGTGGATGCCGCGACTCCTGTCGACCCGATACGACTCCACCCTGTCCCCCGGAAAGCCGGGCGCGTTGTTCGGCATGGCCATGACAGAGAAGCAGGGTGGTTCGGACGTGCGCTCGAACACGACCGTCGCCGCGCCGCTCGGGGGCGGACGCTACGCGTTGACGGGGCACAAGTGGTTCTGCTCCGCGCCGATGTCGGACGCCTTCCTCGTTCTCGCTCAGGCGCCGGGCGGCCTCTCCTGCTTCCTGCTCCCGCGCCTGCGCGAAGACGGAACGCGCAACGAGATCCGGATCATGCGCCTGAAGGACAAGCTCGGCAACGTCTCCAACGCGTCGAGCGAGGTGGAGTACGAAGGCGCCGTCGCCCACCTCGTCGGGGAGGAGGGGCGCGGTGTGCGCACGATCATCGAGATGGTCACCCACACCCGGCTGGACTGCATCCTGGGCTCGCTTGCCGGCATGCGTCAGGCGACCGCCGAAGCAGCCTGGCACGTGCGTCATCGCTCCGCGTTCGGTCGTACCCTCATCGACCAGCCGGCGATGACCGCCGTGCTCGCCGACCTGCAGCTCGAGACCGAGGGGGCCACCGCTGCGGCGCTCAGACTCGCGCGCGCCTACGACGCCGATGCCGACGAGCAGGAGACCGGTTTTCGTCGTCTCGGCACCGCGGTCATGAAGTACTGGGTCTGCAAGCGCGGACCTGCGCATGCGGCCGAAGCGCTCGAATGCCTCGGCGGCAACGGGATCACCGAAGACTTCCCGCTCGCCCAGCGCTACCGCGAGCAGCCGGTCATGGCGGTGTGGGAGGGGTCGGGCAACGTCATCGCCCTCGATGTCTTGCGTGCGCTGGCCCGCGAGCCGCAATCCTTCGAGGCGTTCGACGCCGAAGTGGCGCTCGCCGCCGGGCAGGATCCCCGACTCGACGCGCACATCGCCCGCACGCGGGATCGCGTTCGCCGCATCACGGAGGATCCTGCGGCCGAGGCGCGGGCACGAAGGCTGGTCGCCGATCTCGCGCTGTCGCTGGAGGCGTCGCTCCTGATCCGTACCACCCCTTCCGCCGTCGCGGAGGGGTTCCTCGCGGCGCGCCTCGGCGAGGGGATGGGACGACTGTTCGGCGAACTCCCCGAAGGGGTCGAGGCCGCCGCCATCGCCGCCCGGGCGTGACGATCTCCGTGTCGCGTCAGATCTTGCGGCTGCGCGGCATGAGCCGCACGGGTGGCAGCGGCGGAGCGGGGATGCGCACGTCGTGTCCGGCGACGACACCGAAGCGGTCGGATGCCGCTTCCCAGGCCTCGCGCGCGTCGACGATCTCGTCGTGCGAGCGGCCGGCGAAGTTCCACCACATCACGATGTCGGCCTCGAAGGGTTCGCCGCCGAGGAGGAAAAGCAGTGCCCCCTCGCCGCTCGACACCTCGACGCTCTCGCGGGAGTCGCCGAGGTAGAGCAGGCCGTTGCGGTCGAGAGGATGCTCGGCCACGACAGCATCGCCCTCGACGAGCATCAGCGCGTGCTCCCAGTCGGCCCGCAGGGGGAGAGGCACGCGGGAGCCGGGGGAGAGGACGATCTCCGCGCCCACGATCGGCGTGTGGACGGTCGCGGGCGAGCGCACGCCGGCGAAGTCACCGAGCACGACGGTGGCTTCGGCTGCTGCCCCCTCGTCGGCAGGGAGTGTGAGCGCGGGCAGTTCGGTGTGCCGTTCGAAGCCGGGGGAACCGTGGCGGGCGGATTCGGGCAGCACCACCCAGAGCTGCAGTGCGTCGAGCGGCACGGGATCGTCGCCGATCGAGTACTCCGAATGCGAGATGCCGTTCCCGGCCGTCATCAGGTTCAGCTGCCCGCGCCGCAGGTCCGCATCGCTGCCGAGTGAGTCGCGGTGGCGGATCTCCCCGACGAGCGGCCAGGTCACGGTCTGCAGCCCGATGTGCGGATGCGGCTCGACCCGCATCTTCGTGTCGGCGGGACCGAACCGGTCGAGGAAGCACCAGGCGCCGATCGTGGGCAGGTTCCGGTGCGGCAGGGCTCGCAGCACGTTCATCCCGCGCACACCGCCGAGCGGAACCTCCCGCGGCTCCAGGATCAGGCGGTGCTGCCCGATCA
This sequence comes from Microbacterium sp. PI-1, assembly GCF_004337555.1. Lineage (NCBI taxonomy): Bacteria > Bacillati > Actinomycetota > Actinomycetes > Micrococcales > Microbacteriaceae > Microbacterium > Microbacterium sp. PI-1. The sequence goes on from NZ_SJYZ01000025.1 coordinate 38,693, forward strand.
TTCCGCCCGCCCGGTCGGGTCCTCGCCCGCGGATCCGGCGTGACCTTCGGGAGCCTTCGGCCAGCGGATCTCGGCACCGGGGATCTCATGCGTCTCGAGGTACTTCGCGATGTACGGGCACAGCGGCACGATCGCCTCGCCGCGCCCGGCCGCATCCGTCAGCGCTTCGGAGGCCAGCTTCCCGGCCAATCCCTGTCCCTGGAACGCCGGGTCGATCTCGGTGTGGAGGAAGCGGATGGATCCGGCACGGAGGTCGAAGGCCGCGAAGCCGGCGAGCACGTCGCCCGAGTGGAGTTCGTAGCGCGATTCGCCCTCGTTGCGGGTCACGGTGATGTCGGTCATCGGAGCTCCTTCGAACGGGTTGCCTCCAACCTACGCCCCTGTGGAGAAGGGGGCTCCCGCGTCGGCGGGGGTGGTTACGCTGGAGGAATGCCGCAGACTCCCCGTGACCCGTACGCGGACCTGCCGTACGCCGACGAGCCCTACGACGATGGCTGGGAGCCGTCCGCCCCGCCGGAGCCGATGGATTGGGAGCCACAGGGAGCAGGATACGAGCCGCCCCTCGACTGGGGGTCCGGGCCCGTCACACCGGTCGCATCGCCGGCCTCGACCCCCGCGTCGGTTGCACGGCGGGCGACCCCGAGCCGGTTCGCGACCGCGCTCGACGCGCTGCACACGGTCTTCGGCTACGACGAGTTCCGTGGCGACCAGGCCGAGATCGTCGAGCAGGTCATCGCGGGCGGCGACGCCGTGGTCCTCATGCCGACCGGTGGGGGCAAGAGCATCACGTACCAGGTGCCGGCACTCGTGCGCGAGGGCACGGGGCTCGTGGTCAGCCCGCTCATCGCGCTCATGCACGACCAGGTCGATGCGCTCCGGGCCAACGGCGTCAATGCCGCGTACCTCAACTCGACGCAGGCGATCGACGAGCGCCGAGAGGTCGAGCGGGCCTACGTCGCCGGTGAGCTCGACCTCCTCTACGTCGCCCCCGAGCGGCTCTCCCACGCTCAGACCACGGCGCTGCTCCAACGCGGGACGCTGAGCGTGATCGCGATCGACGAGGCCCACTGCGTGTCTCAGTGGGGTCATGACTTCCGGCCCGACTACCTCGCGCTGGGTGACCTCGGCGAGCGGTTCCCCGGGGTCCCTCGCATGGCTCTCACCGCGACGGCGACCGCGGCCACGCACAAGGAGATCACCGAGCGTCTGCGACTCGACGGTCAGGACGGACGAGAGGCCGCCGCACACTTCGTCGCGAGCTTCGATCGCCCCAACATCCAGTACCGGATCGTGCCCAAGGTCGACCCCCGCAAGCAGCTGGTCGCCTTCATCCGGTCGCAACCGGAAGGTGCGGCGGGTATCGTCTACGCCCTCAGCCGCAAGTCGGTCGAGCAGACGGCGACCTCCCTCGCCGCTCAGGGGATCGACGCGCTCCCGTATCACGCGGGCCTTCCCGCGGAGGTGCGTGCAGCTCATCAGGCCCGCTTCCTCCGGGAAGACGGCGTGGTCATGGTCGCGACCATCGCGTTCGGCATGGGGATCGACAAGCCCGATGTGCGTTTCGTCGCGCACATCGACCTGCCGAAGTCCGTGGAGGGGTACTACCAGGAGACCGGCCGTGCCGGTCGTGACGGCGAGCCGGCGGTGGCGTGGATGGCGTACGGACTCGGCGACGTGGTGCAGCAGCGCCGCCTCATCGATCAGAGCCCCGGCGACCGCACGTTCAAGATGCGGATGGGGCAGCACCTCGACGCGATGCTCGCGCTCTGCGAGACCGTGGAGTGCCGTCGGCAGAACCTGCTGGGCTATTTCGGTCAGCAGTCGCAGCCCTGCGGCAACTGCGACACGTGCCTCGACGACACCGAGACGTTCGACGGGCTCGTTCCGGCGCAGAAGCTGCTGTCGACCATCGTGCGACTCCAGCGCGAGCGCAACCAGGCGTTCGGCGCCGGACACCTGATCGACATCCTCCGCGGCGCCTCGACCGAGCGCATCCGGCAGCAGGGTCACGACAAGCTCGCGACCTACGGAATCGGTCACGACCTGTCCGATCAGGACTGGCGCAGCGTGGTCCGGCAACTCCTGGCCCGCGGCATCCTCGTGGCCCAAGGCGACTACGGCACGCTGGCCCCCGGCGAGCAGGCGGCCGGGGTGCTGCGCGGAGAGACCGCCGTGCCTCTGCGCAAGGACACCATCGGCCGTCCCGTCTCGTCCGGCCGTGCCCGCAAGGCGAGTGCCGCGGATGCGCTGGACGCCGGGGATCGCGGGCTCTTCGAGTCGCTGCGCGCCTGGCGCGCCGAGACCGCACGAGAGCAGGGTGTTCCTGCGTACATCGTCTTCGGCGATGCCACCCTGCGTGCTCTCGCCGAGCATCGTCCGGCGTCGCTCGCAGACCTCGACGGCATCACCGGCATCGGCGCGAAGAAGCGCGAGGCCTACGGCGAGAGCGTGCTCGCGGTCATCGCCGCGGCCTGAGCACTGCGTCCTGTCCGTCAGCGCGCGGGCAGCACGTCGGCGAGGTGGGCTCGCAGCTGTTCGGCGATGTCGACCGCACTCCGGTCGTAGAGCCACTGATACTGCAGGCCGTCCCACATCGCGATGAGCCAGGTGGCCTCGTGTGCGGGGTCGCGGTGTGCCGGGAGGTCGCCGTCTTCCTGAGCCATGCGGAAGAGCTCGGTGAAGTGGTCCAGGGCGTTCGTGAACCGCGAGGCGAAGTAGTCGTGTGCCGGATGGGTCGCGGGGACGGCTTCGCAGGACAGGACCGCGTACACCTCGATCAGGCCGGGTTCGTTGCGTGCGTTGACCCTCGCGCCGTCCGGGATGCCTCGCAGCAGCGCGCCGGCCGAACCGACTTCGGAGAGTTCCGTGGTCGCGCTGATCGCCTTGTCGCGTTCGGCGAGGACGGCGCTGAGGAGCAGCTCTTTCGAGGGGTAGTGGTGCAGCAGCGTCGATTTGGAGACGCCGACGGCGGTGGCGATGTCCTGCAGGCTGGTGTCGCCATAGCCGTCGCGCGAGAACAGGCGCATCGCGTCGGCGACGATCTGCGCCCGGCGGCGGCGGCCGACCGCGTACCCCGGATCGGTGTTCGCCAGGGTGCCGGTGCGGAGTTCGGGGAGGGTCCGGGAAGTTCCGGTGCCGGAGCCGGGCGCGTCGTCGGGGTCGCGCCAGCCGACCGGCAAGGCCCACAGGTTCTCCTGCTCCTCGAGCTCCTCGACCACGTCGACCCGGTCGGGCAGGTACTGCGAGAGCAGCTGCAAGCCGTCCCAGCCGGCGGTGTGCCGCACGATCTCACCGTCGACATCGCGGTCGGCGGCGACCACGCCGAGGTGCTTGGCGTCCTCCAGGACATCGACGCTGAGTTCGCGCAACCGCGCATAGCGCTCCCGCATCCGCTCGTGCGCCGGGTGCCCAGGCGATGATGCCTCGCCGGTGAGCGCGGCGAAGAGCTCGAGGTATCCCTCGGTGTGGGCGTTCCGCTCGGCGAGTCGGGTGAAGACGAGGTCGCCGGGTTCGGAGGCGGCGGCGATCTCCGCGAAGACCGTCTCGTTGTCGGCCTCGAGTGCGCCGACGACCTCGGCGAGGAGGTCGTCCTTCGAGCCGAAGTGCCCGAGCAGCCCGGGGTGGCTGACCGAGGCGGCGGCGGCGATGTCGCGCAGGGAGGTCGACCGATAGCCGCGGGAGATGAACAGATCGTGGGCGGCAGCGAGGATGCGCTCCCGTGTGGCGGCGGCACGGGCGTGCCGCGAGCCCGTCGGTGCGGTCGTGGTCATCGCATCCTCCTCTCCGCTCTCTATCCTCGCTCATTACCAACCGGTCGGTATTCACTTACCAATCGGTCTGGATTCGTGTATCTTCTTCGGAGAGCCGCATCGCCCGAAGACGTGCGGAGATTCGAAAGGACTGTCATGACAGAGTTGTCATCCGCCGCGAACGCGGCTGCGGTCGGCACCACCGGGTTCAAAGCGCCCGGAACGACGCCGTCGAAGACGCCGCGCGGCTACGCGCCCGGCCTCGCCGCCGTGAACTTCGGCGTGTACCTCGCGCTTCTCACGCCGGTCATGGTGTCGATGGCGTTCAAGATCCAGCACATCGATCCGGTCAGCACGGAGGCGAGCCTGGGGCTCGTGATGAGCATCGGCGCAGCGTTCGCGCTCGTGGCGAACCCGCTGGTGGGTCGGCTCTCCGACCGGACCACTTCGCGTTGGGGCATGCGTCGCCCGTGGATCCTCGGTGGCGCGATCGTCGGCCTCGGCGGATTCCTGATCATCGGCGTCGCCACCTCCGTGTGGATGGTCCTGCTCGCCTGGTGCCTCGTGCAGGCGTCGATGAACGCGGTGCTCGCCGCAGCCAACGCCACCTTGCCCGACCAGGTGCCCGTCTCGAGCCGCGGCAAGGTGTCCGGCATCATCGGTATCACCACCCCCATCGGCATCCTCGCCGGGAGCTTCATCGTCAACTTCCTCCCCGGTGACTTCGAACGCTTCGTCGTGCCCGCTGTGATCGCGCTGATCCTGGTGATCGTGTTCGTCCTCGTCCTCCAGGACCGTCGACTCACAGAGAAGCCGGCGGAGCGCTTCACGGTCGGCACCTTCTTCGGTTCCTTCGTCTTCAATCCGCGCAAGCACCCGGACTTCGGCTGGACGTGGCTGACCAAGTTCTTCGTGATGTTCGGCTACGCGGGCATCGCCACCTACCTTCCGCTGTACCTGATCACCAAGTTCGGCCTCGACGAGCAGGGCGCGGTCGGAACGATCCTCTTGGCCAACCTCGCCTCGATGGCGGCGATGGCGATCTCCTCGCCGCTCGGTGGCTTCCTCTCCGACAAGATCGGCAAGCGGCGTCCGTTCGTCGCGGTCGCCGGTGTGATCATGGTGGTCGGTCTCGTCATCCTGGCCGTTGCTCCGGACGTCACCACGGTCGTCGTCGCGCAGGCGATCATCGGGCTCGGTGCGGGCTCGTTCCTCTCGGTCGACCTCGCCCTCGCCACCGAGGTGCTGCCCGACCCCGCCGACACCGCCAAGGACCTCGGGGTGCTCAACATCGCCAACGCGCTGCCGCAGTCGATCGCGCCGGCCATCGCCCCGGCCATCATCGCGCTCGGCGCCGCCACGCCGCTCGGCGGCTACACGGCCTGGTATCTGTTCGGTGCGCTCGTCGCGCTGGCCGGTGCCCTCCTCGTCTACCGCATCAAGGGAGTCAAGTGACCATGACCGATACCGCCACCACCGTCCGTCCCTGGCTCGATGCCGCTCTCCCGGTCGACGAGCGCGTGCAGCTGCTGCTGGATGCCATGTCGATCGAGGAGAAGGCCGGCCTCCTCTTCCACACGATGATCGCGATCGGCGATCTCGAGGAGTCCGACCCCACGTTCGCGACGCCCTCGGCCCGTGAGTTCCTCGAGGGCAAGCGGATGACCCACTTCAACCTGCTGGGGGCTGCACCGACAGGCCGCGAGATCGCGGCCTGGCACAACTCCCTGCAGCGTCTCGCGGCATCCACGGGTCTCGGCATCCCGGTCACCCTGTCGACCGACCCCCGCCACTCGTTCAGTGAGAACCCCGGGGCGTCGATCCTCGCAGGTCCCTTCTCCCAGTGGCCCGAGACGCTCGGGCTCGCCGCGACGCGGGATGAGGCGCTCGTGGAGCGATTCGCCGACATCGCCCGACAGGAGTACACCGCGGTCGGCCTCCGCGTGGCGCTGCACCCTCAGGTCGACCTCGCGACCGAACCGCGCTGGGCCCGGCAGACGGCGACCTTCGGAGAGGATGCGGAACTCTCCGGTAGGCTCGGGGCCGCGTACATCCGCGGCTTCCAGGGCGCCTCGTTCGGACCCGGATCCGTGTCGACCATGACGAAGCACTTCCCGGGCGGCGGTCCGCAGAAGGACGGCGAGGACCCGCACTTCTCCTACGGGCGCGAGCAGGTGTACCCCGGCGGAGAGTTCGAGCTGCACCTGAAGCCCTTCGAGGATGCGCTCGCCGCCGGCACGCGCCAGATGATGCCGTACTACGGCATGCCCGTCGGTACCGAGTATGAAGAGGTCGGCTTCGGCTTCAACAAGTCGGTCATCACCGGGTTGCTGCGGGAGCGCTACGGGTTCGACGGGGTGGTCTGCACCGACTGGGGGCTGATCAGCGACTCCGAGATCTTCGGACAGCCCTTCTCCGCCCGCGCCTGGGGAGTCGAACACCTCACGCCTCGCGAGCGCATGAAGAAGGTGCTGGATGCCGGTGCCGACCAGTTCGGCGGCGAGGCGAACCCGGAGCTGCTGCTCGAGCTCGTCGCCGACGGCGAGATCACGGAAGAGCGACTCGACGTCTCGGCGCGGCGGATCCTGCGGGAGAAGTTCGAGCTCGGTCTCTTCGAGAACCCCTTCGTGGATGAGGACGCCGCCGACGAGATCGTCGGACGCGCGGACTTCCGCGCCGCGGGGGAGGACGCGCAACGCGCCTCGATCACCGTCCTGTCCAACGACGGTGCGCTGCCGTTCGCGAGCGGAACGAAGCTCTACCTCGAGGGCATCGATGCGGACGTGGCGGCCGCCTTCGGCGAGGTCGTCGACACTCCTGCCGAGGCCGACCTCGCGATCATCCGCCTGCAGGCGCCGTTCGAAGAGCGCGCGACGATGTTCGAGAACTTCTTCCACGCGGGATCCCTGGAGTTCCCCGCCGAGCTCGCCGCCCACGTCCGTGAGGTTGCACACGCGGTCCCGACCATCGTCGACGTGCTGGCCGACCGTCCGCCGATCCTCACCCCCATCGCCGAGGTGGCTGCTGCGGTGACCGTCAACTGGGGCGCGTCCGGCGCCGCATTGCTCGACGTGCTGAGCGGTGCGGTCGAGGCGCACGGCAGACTGCCGTTCGATCTGCCGCGCTCGATGGCCGCTGTCGAAGCCTCCCGCCCCGATGTCCCGTTCGACACCGCGGATCCCCTCTTCCGCTTCGGCCACGGTCTCTCGCTGTAGTCGCTCTCGAGCCGTCCTCCCGCCGGCGACCCTCTCGGAGTCGTGGGCAGGAGGGCGGCTCGGCCGTTCCTGTCGCGAGGCGACAACCGGCGGCGGGGGCATCCCGGCGACGCGTTGGAGGATGCTTACAGAGGAGTTCCTCGACGTTTGTCGCAGACCTACCATGGTGTTCTCCCTACTTTCCTGGAGGAACCCCATGGTCGACGCTGCCGTCCGTCCTTCGACGACACCCGATGAATCACACGAGATCGCGGCCCCGCCGCAGATCGACGTCGCCCGAGTGAACGATGCCCTGATGGGCACGTGGGGTGACGTCCGCCGCCAGGCGCGCGAGATGATCAAGGATTCGGCGTTCTGGCGCAAGGACGAGCTCGGCAAGGACGAGCACCGCGAGCGCGTGCTCAGCCAGCTGCACCTGCTGGTCGAGAACAAGGCGGTGCACCGTGCGTTCCCCAAGTCGCTCGGCGGTGAGGAGAACAACGGCGCCAACATCGCCGGCTTCGAGGAGCTCGTGGTCGCCGACCCGAGTCTGCAGATCAAGTCCGGTGTGCAGTGGGGACTCTTCGGCTCCGCGATCCTCCAGTTGGGGACGAAGGAGCACCACGAGAAGTGGCTCCCCGGCGTGATGGACCTGTCGATCCCCGGTGCCTTCGCGATGACGGAGATCGGACACGGCTCCGACGTCGCCGCCGTCGGCACGACCGCGACGTACGACCCGGAGACCGAGGAGTTCGTCATCAACACCCCCTTCCGGGGCGCGACGAAGGAGTACCTGGGCAACGCCGCACTGCATGGCGTCGCGGCGACCGTGTTCGCTCAGCTCATCACGAACGGTGTCAACCACGGTGTGCACTGCTTCTACGTGCCACTGCGCGGGGAGGACGGCAACGATCTCCCCGGTATCGGTCGCGAGGACGACGGGCTCAAGGGGGGCCTCAACGGCATCGACAACGGACGACTGTCGTTCGACCACGTGCGCATCCCGCGCACCAACCTCTTGAACCGCTATGGCGACGTCGCCGCCGACGGGACGTACTCCAGCGCGATCGACAGTCCCGGCCGCCGCTTCTTCACGATGCTCGGCACGCTCGTCCAGGGGCGCGTGTCCCTCGACGGCGCGGCCTCCTGGGCATCGGCGCTCGGCCTGCACATCGCGATCACCTACGCCACGCAGCGTCGTCAGTTCGACGGAGCGGACGGCCAGGAAGTCGTGCTGATGGACTACGGCAAGCACCAGCGCCGTCTGCTCCCGCGCCTGGCGACCACCTACGCGCAGATCTTCGCGCACGACGAGTTCCTGCAGAAGTTCGACGGCGTGTTCTCCGGCCGCACCGACACGCCCGCCGACCGGGAGGACCTCGAGACGCTCGCGGCCGCCCTCAAGCCGCTCTCGACCTGGCATGCGCTCGACACCTTGCAGGAGGCCCGCGAAGCCACCGGTGGGGCCGGCTTCATGTTCGAGAACCGTCTGGTCGGCCTTCGCCAGGACCTCGACATCTACGTCACGTTCGAGGGCGACAACAACGTCCTCCTGCAGCTGGTCGGCAAGCGCCTGCTCACCGATTACGCCAAGCAGTTCCAGGGCAAGGACGCGGCGGCGCTGGCCAAGTTCGCCGTCGGAATGACCGCGGGCAAGGTGTTCCACGGCGCGGGGCTCCGTCAGCTCGGACAGGCCGTCTCCGACTTCGGTCAGGTGAGTCGCTCGGTCGAGCGGGGGCTGCGCGAGGAGCAGCAGCACGACCTGCTCGCCGGGCGCGTGCAGCAGATGGTCGCCGACATCGCGGCTCGGCTGCGTCCGGGGGCGAAGGACAAGGTGCTCGGTGCGCGTCTGTTCAACGAGAACCAGGCGGAACTCATCGAAGCCGCTCGTGCGCACGGAGAGCTGTTGCAGTGGGAGGCGTTCACCGACGCCGTGCATCAGATGGACGACCCCGACACGAAGAAGGTCCTCACGTGGCTGCGTGACCTCTTCGGGCTGCAGCTCATCGAGAAGCACCTCGCCTGGCACCTGATCAACGGACGCTTGTCGACCCAGCGCGCAGCGGCCGTGTCGAGCTACATCGACCGTCTGTGCGCGCGGCTGCGCCCGTACGCCCTCGACTTGGTCAACGCCTTCGGCTATGAGCCGGAGCATGTGCGTGCACCGATCGCGAGCGGCATCGAGAAGCAGCGTCAGGACGAGGCGCGTGCGTACTACGCCGACCTCGCGGCGACCGGGCAGGCTCCCATCCAGGAGAAGGCCCTGAAGAAGAAGCACTG
>NZ_SJYZ01000026.1:0-45422 GCF_004337555.1 Microbacterium sp. PI-1
TACTTTCTCTTCTCGAGAAGGTGTTGTTGTTGCGCTTCACCGCAGGCGCCGAGGGCAGCAGACCCCATTTCGTAGCTCGTGGCGCCATCGAGTCGGGCCGCCGTGGAGCCCCCGATAGTCCCGGAGAGAGCGACCGCGTCGGCTATTCCGCCACGGTCTGCCCTTCGTCGTCGTCAGAGCGGATGAGGTCGTCGACCAGGTCGATCGCGATGTCAGCATTGTCGCCCGCCATCGCCCGCACCGCCTTCTCGTAGGCCTTGCGGACGCGAGCGAGCAGCGCCGGCGGCAGCTCGAGCAACTGGAAGACCGCCTGCGCGAACCCAAGAGACTGTGTGACGCGGTACATCTCGCCCTCGCTATGCAGGTCGCGCCGTCCGCGAGCTTTGCTGGCTGCTTCCAGCCCGAGGAGGACGCTGTATGCCAGCACGGTGCCCGCTGCGTGGGCGTGCCCGCGCCTCAGCCACGTGAGCCCTGGCAGATGGAGCTTCTCTACGAATCCGAACTGGGAACCCGTCTTCTGCGCAGACCGGGCGAACCTGTCCAGCTGGCGGCGGAACCGTGACCAATCCCCGATGTTCGCAAGGCTGTCGAGAGCAAAGGCTTGGTATTCTCCGACCTCCCGCTCTTCAGCGAGGTCGATGCAGCGAAGCCACGCTCGGTACGCCGCTTCGTACTCACCGCGTGCGTATTCGACGCTGGCGTGCACGCTCTCGGCGCGAGCGAGCGCATCGCCGGAGCCGCTTTCCTGCGCAAGACGGTCGGCGATTCCTGCGGCGCTCTCGGCCTCGTCCAGCGCGCCCTCATCAACGAACGTGTTGGCGAGGGAAGCGGCCGCGGACGCGGCGCGCTCGAGATCACCAATCTGCTGTGCAAGCGACGCCGCCACGTCGAAATGCGCTCGCGCGCGTTCCTTTTCTCCTTGCCGCACCAGCGTCTCGCCGAGATTCCCCTCGACAAGGCACTGCAGAACGCGGTCGTGCAGCGACTTGGAAACCTCGAGGGCACGCTGCAGTCTCTCGGCTGCCGCATCGAGGTCTCCGGATTCTGCGGCCACGATCGCAGAGTCGTTCAGGACGTTGCCCAGTGAAGAAAGCTCGCCATTTGCCTCCGCGTGGTCAAGCGCTTCGTCAAAGAGCCGCATCGCGGACTCGTACTGCAGTCGTGCTCCGAGAGCGCCTGCATCTCGTGCGAGAGCCCAGATCTGCTCCGCGGCGTCAGCGCTCGCGAGCTTGGCCGCATCGACCAGTTGCTGTTCGGCCTTCGCGGAATCCGACGGTGCCGTGCTCAGCAGGAGCCATGCGCTGTTTCGCAGCAGCTCGGCCGCGTAAGTGGGCTCTGTCTGGCGAAAGCGCTCTGCGTCAGTCGTGAACGCGGCAGCCCCACGCTGCTGCTCCCCGGTCCGGTTCCACAAGATCCGAAGGTTGCGCACGACTTGTTCGGCCCACTCGAGGTCTCCGAGGTTCTCGAGTTGCGCACGTGCCTGGTGCAAGCTCGACTCGGCTTGCGCCATCTGCGCGGCGAAAGACGGATTCGGCTCGCCGTCGTCAGTGCTGAGGGTGGACTCAAGTGCAGCCGCCCCGCGGTCCGCCTGAGCCCGCGCCGCCATGAGCGCGTCGACGGGGGCGGCGTCCTCGATTACCGCGTCGAACGTCGCGATCGCTTCCTCGAAGCGCGCTAGCCGGGCGAGGGCGAGGGCGCGCGATGCCTCGCTCTCGCGCCAGCCTGGACTGTCGTCGACTGCGAGGGCCTGTTCGGACGCGATTTCCCACCAGTGGACCGCACGGCGGTCAGCGCCGCGTCCTTCGGCCATGAGAGCGAGGTTGACGGCGGCAATGCGCGCCTGTGGGTGATCAGCGCGGCGCTGCGCACTTCTCAGTGCCTTGGTCAGGAGCGGATATGCTGCGCGCTCATCGCCGTCGTCGAGACTCAGCAACGCGAACTCGAGGTCGATGCTCGTCGTGAGATGCCCATCACGCCCGTAGCGCACCGCCCGTGCCTGCTCCAGCAGGTCGCGGGCGCTCGCCACGTCCCCGTGCCGATTTCGCGCCTTCGCGAGATTGACAAGCGCAAGGGCTTCTCCGCGCGGGTGTGAGAGCCGCCGGAACGTGTCCAGCGCCCGAACCATCGCGACTGCGGCTTCATCGTCTTTCTCGCCGACCTGATCACCGGCGACGCCGGCGTGCAGAGTCGCGAAGGCGGCCTCGACGCCTGCATCGTTATCCGTGTAGGCCCTCGCGGCGCGCGCGAACAGGTCTCGGGCCTGTTCGTAGCGGCCTTCATGAACCGCGACCCGGGCCGACGCGTCGACCGCCGCGGCCCACAGCAATGTACGTCCCTGCTGCTTGAGCCCTTCCGCCAGGACGCCGATGTACCGTCGCTCGTCTGTGAATGCCGCGACCGCCTCAGGGTCTGACAGAGGCCCAGCCGCGATTCGAGAGAAGGCGGCCACGATGATCGACCGCGCGACACTCAAATAGCCGCCGTCGAGCAGTGCATCCACTTCGTCCAGGACGGAAACAAGGCCTCCGTCACCGTCCGCGAGAAGCGCCTTCCCGAAGTTCTCGCCAAGCTTCTGGAACGCCCTCGAAAGCACCTCATCATCGGACGCCGCGGCGCCGGCAGGCTTGTCGTTGTCAGACATGGCGTTGCCTCGTCTCCCGGCGTCTCATCAACTGCACTTCGCGCATCGCCCGCACCGCCGTCATATTCAGTGCGTCGTGGAGCAAGGACTCCAGCTCGTTCGCGTTCTTGAAGTTTCTCGTCACAACAGACCCGCGTTCTCGGCGGATGAACTCCCGCACCTCCGACGGAAGCTCATCGAAGTCGCCCCGGATGAGAATGTAACGCTCCGCCTGCGCTTCCTTCGCCGCTTGATACTCCTGGTAGATCACGTCGCTCAGGGGACCAGCCACGATAAGCAGGAGCCCATCGCTTGTTCCCGCGAACTGGGCGCACTCCTTCACCGAGTGAAGAACGCCAATGGGCGCGTCCCGCTCCCACCACCAGGCCGTGTGCGTCGGCCGCCGTTCGATCACCGCAGCAGCCCTTTGGCGCTCCTCATCCAATGACCCATCCATCTTCGAACTCACGAAGATGCGCACGCTGCGATGATCGCGGCCATAGCAAATCTCATCATCGAGGCTTTCCGTCGACAAACGACCCCCTCACGACGAGCAACGGCAACTCGGTCGGACTCCCCGCCTCACCGCTACTGGCGACGCAGGGTGCCCGACGACATTTCAAGGTATTGACGCGCATCGGGGCGCGTCACCGCACGGCCCGCCATTTGTTCATCCTATTGAGTCACCTCAGCCTCCGCGGATCAGCCGAGCCGTCGCTGGTGCGCCTCGTGTCGCAATGCCGATCAGGCTCGTGCCCTCCGCGCACAAGACGCCCCATCCCATCGGCATCTCACGCGGGGCGACGACCCCACAATCCCGCTGGCAACCGCCATCTGACCCCCCGAGCCCATCCTCAGGTGAATTGCTCAACGTCTGACAACGGCGCCGCCGAGTACACACTTCACGCGTTCGGAACCAGCGTGTACTTCGTGGAGAGGTACTCGTGGATGCCCTCGGCGCCGCCCTCGCGGCCGACGCCGGACTGCTTCACGCCGCCGAACGGGGCGGCGGCGTTCGAGATGACGCCCGCGTTCAGGCCCATCATGCCCGTCTCGAGACGCTCGATCATGCGGTGCCCGCGCTGCAGGTCCTCCGTGTAGACGTACGAGACCAGGCCGTACTCGGTGTCGTTGGCGAGGCGCACCGCCTCGTCCTCGGTCGAGAACGTGGCGATCGCGAGCACCGGGCCGAAGATCTCCTCGCGCAGGATCGCGCTGCCCGGCCGCACGCCGGTGACGACGGTCGGCTGATAGAAGGTGCCGGGGCCGTCGAGCTTCTCGCCGCCCGCGACGATCGTCGCACCGCGCTCGGTCGCGTCGGAGACCAGCTCGGCAGCCTTGGCGACGGCGTCGGCGTCGATGAGGGGCCCGATCTCGACGCCCTCCTCGGTGCCGCGGCCGATCTTCATCTTCTGGACCCGCTCGGTGATCCGGTTCGCGAACTCCTCGGCGACCGACTCGTGCACGATGAACCGGTTCGCCGCCGTGCACGCCTGGCCGATGTTGCGGAACTTCGCGAGCATGGCGCCGGTGACGGCCTTGTCGAGGTCGGCGTCCTCGAACACGACGAACGGGGCGTTTCCGCCGAGTTCCATCGACACCCGCAGCACGCCGTCCGCGGCCTGGGCGATGAGCTTGCGGCCCACCTCCGTCGATCCGGTGAACGACAGCTTGCGCAGGCGCGGATCGGCGATGATCGGCGCCGACAAGGAGGCGGCAGCGCTTGTCGGCACCACGTTGACGACACCCGCGGGCAGGCCCGCCTCGACGAGCAGCCGCGTGAAGAACAACGTCGTCAGCGGCGTCAATTCAGCCGGCTTGATCACGACCGTGCAGCCCGCGGCCAGGGCGGGAGCGATCTTGCGCGTGACCATCGCGAGGGGGAAGTTCCACGGCGTGATGAAGAACGACGGCCCGACGGGGCGCTGCGACACGATGATGCGGCCGGTGCCCTCGGGGTTCGCGCCGTAGCGGCCCGAGATGCGCACGGCCTCCTCGCTGAACCAGCGGTTGAACTCGTTGCCGTAGGTGACCTCGCCCTTGGCCTCGGCGAGGGGCTTGCCCATCTCGAGGGTCATCAGCAGGGCGATGTCGTCGGCGCGCTCGCGCACGATGTCGAACACGCGACGCAGGATGTCGCTGCGCACCCGCGGCGGCGTCGCCGCCCACTCCTCCTGTACGGCGGCCGCGGCGTCGAGCGCCTTCACGCCGTCCTCCGCGGTGGCGTCGGCCACGTGCGCGATGACTTCGTTCGTCGAGGGATCGCGTACCTCGAAGGTCCTGCCCGACGAGGAGTCGGCCCATTCCCCGCTGATGAACAGCCGGGTCTCGACCTCGGCCAGCAGTGCCTTCTCGCGTTCGTTCATGTGGTTCTCCGGTCAGGTTGAGCGGCGCTAGACAGCCAGGGGGTCATCCGATCCAGACATGACCGTAGAACCCCATCAGCGGGTGGCGGAATCGTACTGAAGGAGGAATCGTGGTGAAGATTCATCCTGAGGAATAGCCAACACAGAGCGCAGTCGACGGGTCACGGCGCAGCTCATGCGGCGGCGGGGTGTGCCGCGTCATCAGGTCGCTTCGCTCGCCCGAGAACCCAGGACACGAGCAGCAGGATGAGGCCGACGCCGAGCGCGATACTGCCGGTGAGCGGGGTGTCGGGGAAGCCTCCCGCCAGTTCGAGGAATCCCGGCACGCCAACGGTGAAGATGCCGAGCAGGAGCGTGAACCATCCGCTGAAGCGATCGATCCCCTTGGTCTGGATCGCGAGCATCAGGAAGAACAGGAACCACAGCGCGCCCCAGAAGAGCCAGAGGACCGCGTAGACGAATCCGCCCGACAGGAACTCGAGCAGGCTGAACACCACGGCGCAGGTCGTCACGAAGAGGGAGAACCAGCCGAGGCCCTCACCGCTCGCGCCCGTGAGCGCGTTGAGCCCGACATAGAGATAGGTGAAGCCGAAGAGGTAGACGGACGACGCGCTGAGGATGGCGTCGGTGTCGCCAGCAGCCTGGATGAGCGCCACGGTCGGGAAGATGACCTGCATGCTGCCGACGAGCAGATTGAACGGGGCTGCGGCCCTGCCGGATACGACGCCCAGCAGCACGAGCCCGTTGATGATGAGCGCGGCGGCCGAGTAGAGGAGCCCGACGTTGCTCACGGGTTCCCCCGACATCCGTGGACGCGAACGGGGTGATCCACCATGGACGGGCCTCCTCAGCATCGGCGTCAGCAGCGATCGGACGGCCAGCGTCTCGGCACCGTCCACCATGCGGCAACTGGACACCGATACGAATCGAACCGCACCATTCGTACGCTCGTCTGAAAGATGATCGCTACGATGCGTGCATGACCGACTCGCAGGGGATCCTCACCGTCGACGACATCCTCTCGACGGTGAGCCTCGACGTCCGCCTTCTCGCCGGCCGCGACGGCCTGGCGCGAGAGGTCCTCTGGGCGCACAGCTGCGAGCTGCCGGATCCGGCGCGCTGGCTCGGCCCCCATGAGCTGCTCATGACCGTCGGCCTGTGCGTGCCGCTGGATGCGGACGAGCAGGTCGCGTTCATCCGCAGCCTGGATGACGGCGGCCTGGCGGGGCTGATCGTCGGCGACCATGAGGAGACCGCGCCCCCGCTGACCGATGCGATGCTCGCGGAGGCGGATGAGCGTGGCTTCCCGGTGCTGCTCGCCGCGCCGCACACCCCGTATGCGGTCGTCGCGCGCCACGTGGCTGCCGCCAATACGTCGTCGCAGACGCTGATGGTCCTCAAGCTCAGCAAGCTGTACCACCTCGCCGCGAACGCCGACGACGACGTCGACCGGCTCGCAGGGGATCTCGCCACGCTGCTGGGCGTCGGGATCCGCATCGAAGAGCCCACGACCGGCGTCACCGTCATCGATGCGGGTATCCCCGGTGGCGGACGTGAGAACGACGCCGCTCGCAGCTACCCGCTGCGGGGCGCGCACCCGGCGAGCCTGATCATCACCGAGCATCCCAGGGAGGAGCTCGACAGCTTCCTGCTGGTGCACCTGATGAAGGTCCTCGAAGTCGCGGTGGGGAGGATCCTGCACGCGGCCGAGCGCCGGCGCGAGTCGAGCGAGCAGGCGATGAGGTCGCTGCTCAGCGGCGTCACCCCGCGCAATCTCGACATCCTGCTCGCGCCGCATCACGCATCGGACGGCTATCAGGTCGCCGCATTCTCGTCGACGGAGGCGGACCGTGTCGCCCGCACCGCAGCGCTGCGCGGGCTGCCCGTCGTCGTGGGCGCCGGCAGCACGGGCCACCTCGTGCTCGTCCCGATCGAGGCCGTCCCCGAGATCCGGGCGCTGGCCGAGACCGGCGACGTCAGATTCGGCGTCTCCTCGACGTTCACCAGCTACGCGGACGTGCGCGTCGCCGCGGACGAGGCGGCGAAGACCCTCGCCGGCGCGCATCTCTCGGATCGTTCGTGGGTCGAGTTCGAAGGAGCGCGGATCTCCGTGCTCACACGCTCTCGGAGGGAGGCGGAGGAGATCGTCGCCGGCGTGCTGGGCGGCCTGCTCGAGGAGTCGGCGTCCGCGACCAACCTGCGTGAGACCCTCTTCGCCTACCTCCGTCACGACCGCAGCTGGCAGGTCACCGCTCATGAGCTCGGCATCCACCGTCAGACCCTGTCGTATCGCCTGAAGCGCATCGAGGAGGTCACCGGGCTCAGCACCAGCAAGTCGGCGGACCTCTCCGCCCTCTGGGTGGCGTATCAGGCCTGGGAGTCGCTGCGCGGATGACGGATCGCGCCGCGAAGCACGTCGCCGCGGGCGTGATCGTGGGCACGTGACCGGGAACGGGCGGTGACGAGACCGTAACGAGGCCTTTACGTTTCGTACGTAGTTCGACCGATGTCGCCGCATTCGACGTGGCCCTAGCTTGCCTCCAAGCGCTCAGAGCTACCCGGCCGGGAGAAGGGCTCGAACCCCGGTATGAGCGTGGACCCGCACTCATCCATCGACGGAGATGAGCGTTCGCATCGGTGCCGAGACCCGTGGCACCTCTGCCGACGTGCGCGCTTCACAGGGATGCCACACGCACCTCTCCGTCTCCTGTCCCAAGGAGTTTCAGTGAGCTATTCGGACTACGTTCTCCCCGCCACACAACGCGTCGGCAGATGGTCTCTCGCCATGGCATGGTGGGCGCTGTTCTCCGCGATGTTCTGGCTGTACATCGCGGTCGCCTCGGCGAACCTCGTCGGCGTCACCGACACGATCATCGGCATGGCGTTGTCGATCGCCGTCTACGGCATCATCAACGCGGTCCTGTCGAAGTACGGCGCACGAACCGGGCTCACGGTCGAGCTGTTCTCGCGATCCCTCTTCGGGATCGCGGGCTCGGCTCTCGCGACGCTCATCTTCGCTGCCACGGCGATCTACTACATCGTGTTCGAGGGCTCGATCATCGCCGTGGCGTTCCAGCAGTTCTTCGGCGGCGACATCAACCTCTGGTACCTGGCGGTCGTCGTGTACATCCTGCCGCTGGTCATCGGCGGCATCCACAACTGGCTGGATCGTCTCAACGGCTACCTGCTGCCGATCTACTTCCTCGGGCTCATCGCTGCCGTCATCGTGACGATCGTCGCGCACCCTGGCGCCCAGGTCGAGTGGCCGGCCGCCCCCGCGGAGAGCGGCCCCGTGCCGGGCTGGCTGACCACGTTCCTGGTCTACATGGGCGTGTACATCATGATGATGTACACGTTCGACTACGCGCGGCTCGGCAAGAAGAAGGACGAGAAGTTCCACGCCCACGTGTCCTTCGGGTGGGTGTTCTACATCTTCACGTTCGCGTTCAACGGTCTGATCGGCATCTACCTGACCGCCGCGTGGGGCACGGAGGGCACCGAGACGGGCGTCGTCAACGCGATCATCCAGGCGCTGGGCGTGGTCGGTCTGCTGGTCATCGTCGTCTCCCAGACGCGCATCAACACGGCCAGCTACTACCTCAGCTCGACCAACCTCGACGCCTTCGCGACCAGGATCTTCCGGCTCGCGCTGCCTCGATGGGTGTGGGTGATCGTGACCAGCGCGATCGCGTACCTCGTCATGCTGACGAACGTGCTCTCATGGATCCTCGTGGCTCTCGCCTGGCAGGGAGTCTTCGTCACCGCGTGGGTCGCGATCGCGCTGGTCTACATTCTGCGCTCCAAGCGCGATACGTCCGACCTCCCGGAGGTGCGGCGCGATCACCTCTCCGCCATCGCTCCGGGCGCACTCGTGTGGCTGGTGTCGTCGGCGATCGGCATCTTGCTCACCGAGCAGGAGGCGATCCCGGTGCTCGCGCAGCTGGCGCCGATCATCACCTTCGTGCTCGCCGGCGGCGGATTCTGGATCACGTCCACCGTGTGGCCGCCCCGGGTCCTCAGCGTCACCGAGGACGTGCACGTCGACGAGCAGGCGATGGCGTAGCCGCAGGAACGACGTGAGGGCCGGGACGCCTCCTCTGAGCGTCCCGGCCCTCACCTTTCACTCAAACTCCGACGGTGCGGATGGTCGCGGTGTCGGCGAGCGAGCGTCCCTTGGTCTCCGGCGCCCAGGCCCAGCAGATCGCGAGAGCGCCGAGGGTGACCAGGGCGAAGATGCCGAGCGTCCAGTTGACACCGATCGTCGCGATGCCGATCGGGACCAGGTACGTGCCGGTGGCGGCACCGATCCGACTGAAGCCGACCGCCACACCCACCGCGGTCGCACGCACTTCCGTGGGGAACAGCTCATTCGGGTAGATCCACTCGAGGATGCTCGGGCCGCCGGAGACGAAGGCATACACGAGGAATCCAGCGATCACGAACCACGCGGGCGCACCGACCCAGAGGGCGAGGGCGCCCAGTGCCGCGGCCATCAAGGCGAACGGCAGGAGCGTCATCGGCCGACGACCCCAGCTCTCGACGAGCTTCAGAGCCGGAACGACACCGATGGCGAACAGTGCCGCGATCAGCAGCTCTCCGAGTGTGCCGGCCGCATCGCCGGTGATGCCTGCGGAGGTGAGGATCACTGCTCCGAACGTGTAGAGCGCGTACTGCGGAGTGATCTGCGCGAAGTAGAGCACGCCGCACATGATCGTCCGCTTCCAGTAGCCGTTCTTCAACAGCATCGACAGGTCGCGCAGGGTCGACTGCTTCTCGCGGCTGTCGACGGTCGACAGGTCGACCTGCGCGGGCGGCGTCGGCGCCGTAGACGTCGGTGAGCACCTTCCGCGCTTCGTCGATCCTCCCCTTGCCGGCCAGCCAGCGGGGAGACTCCGGGATGCCGCGGCGCAGCAGGACGACGATGAGTCCGAGGATCGCGCCGCTGCCGAGCATGATCCGCCACGGGTGCTCACCCGTCGCGGTGACGAGGATGAACCCGAACAGGAACGCCGTCATGGCACCGAGCGACCACGCGAAGCCCGACAGCCCGATCATGAAGCCGCGACGCTTCTTCGGGGTGAACTCGGTCAGCAGGGATGTCGCGATCGGGTAGTCGGCGCCGATGGCGAGGCCGATGACGAACCGGAGGACGATCAGCTGCCAGGCGGCGCCGACGAACGCCGTGAGTGCGCACGCCGCGACAAGCACGGTGAGGTCGAGGGCGTACATCTTCTCGCGGCCGATCTTGTCGGTCAGCGCGCCGAAGACGGTCGCGCCGAAGAAGATGCCGATCAGCCCCGAGGCTCCGATCAGCCCGAGTTCCACCGGGTTCGCGGGGATCTCCGCGAGGAACCCGGCCATGGCGACGCCGATGAGGCTGATGATGTAGCCGTCGAGGAACGGCCCGCCACAGCAGGCGATCAGCAGCCGGCGATGGAACTTCGTGACGGGTGCGTCATCGATGACGGAGAATCCGCTCACTTGTACTCCTTACGTAGTGGGCGCGTGGCCGTGTTCAGCGCGAGGCTAGGACAGCGCGCCGCGGGCACGGCAACGTGCTCGGGGATGAAATCGCACCTCAATTCATCCGCTGGGCTAGTGAAGGCCGACCGGCGGAAGACGACACGAGGGCCAGGACGCCTCCTCGGAGCGTCCCGGCCCTCACCTCTTTCTCGGTGGCGATCAGGGGTACAGGCCGCGCAGCCGGTGCGCCTCGGTGACGCGCTCGACCGCGAGAGCGGTGGCGGCCTGTCGCAGCGTGAGCGAGCGGCGCTCGGCGTATGCGAGCACGGCGTTCCACGCCGCGGTGATCCTCTCCGACAGGCGCAGGGTGACCTCGTCCTCGGTCCACCGGTACGCCTGGTTGGCCTGCACCCACTCGAAGTAGGACACGATCACGCCGCCGGAGTTGGCGAGGATGTCCGGGACGACGAACACGTCGCGCTCGGCGAGGATCGCGTCGGCATCCTGGGTCGTGGGCCCGTTGGCGCCCTCGACGATCACGCGAGCCTTCACTCGCGACGCGTTCTCGGCGGTGATGACGCCTTCGATCGCTGCCGGCACGAGAAGGTCGACGTCGAGCAGCAGTAGCTCGGCGGGGTCGAGCGGTTCGGCATCGGGGAACCCGACGACGCTGCCGGTGCGCTCTGCGTGCCGGATCAGCGCGGGCACGTCGAGCCCGGTGGTGGAGTACACGGCGCCGTCCACGTCGCTGACGGCCTGCACCCGGATGCCGGCCTCGGCGAGGAAGCGTGCGGCGTCGCGGCCGACCTTGCCGAAGCCCTGCACCACGGCGGTCGCCTGGTCGACGCGGATGCGCCGGTGGCGCAGCGCCAGGATCGACACGTGGGCGACGCCCCGGGAGGTGGAGCTGGCGCGGCCGAGAGAGCCGCCGAGGCTGATCGGCTTGCCCGTGACCACCCCCGGGACCGTGTGGCCGACGTTGACCGAGTAGGTGTCCATCATCCACGCCATGGTCTGCTCGTCGGTGCCGATGTCGGGTGCGGGGATGTCGATGTCGGGCCCGATGATCGGCAGGATCTCGCTCGTGTAGCGGCGCGTGACCCGCTCGAGCTCTGCCGTCGAGTGGGCGCGCGGGTCGATGGCGATCCCGCCTTTCGCGCCGCCGTAGGGCACGTCCACGAGCGCGCACTTCCAGGTCATCCACATCGCGAGCGCGCGGACCTCGTCGAGGTCGACGGCGGGGCTGAAGCGCAGGCCGCCCTTGGCGGGCCCGCGCGACAGGTTGTGCTGGACGCGGTGGCCGACGTAGACGGCGACGGATCCGTCGTCCCGTCGCAGCGGCACGCTGACGGTCAGTTCCCGCCGCGCGGTGGCGAGCATCCGGTGCAGGCCTTCGCCGTAGCCGAGGTGGGCCACGGCGGCGGCCAGCTGCGCGTGCGCGTCCTCGAGCGGGGTGCGGGTGGCGAGGGCGAGCGGGGTGCTCACACCGTCTCCAGAGCCTCGGCGACGACGCCCAGGCCCTCGCGCAGCAGGTCGTCGCCGATGCTGAGCGGCGGCAGGAAGCGGATCACGTTGCCGAACGTGCCGGCCGTGAGCAGCACGACGCCCCGAGCGTGCGCATACGCCGCGATCCGCGCGGTGAGTGCGGCGTCCGGATCGCCGGTGGCGGGGTCGACGAGCTCGATGGCGACCATGGCGCCGCGACCTCGGACGTCGCCGACGCGCGGGTCGCCGTCGCGCAGCGCGTCGAGCTGCTCGCGGAGGATCGCGCCGATCTGCTGGGCGCGCTCGACGAGCCCGCCGTGCTCGAACAGGTCCAGAGAGGCCAGCGCCGCGGCCACCGCGACGGGATTGCCGCCATAGGTGCCGCCGAGCCCGCCGACGTGGACGGCGTCCATGATCTCCGCCCGGCCGGTGACGGCCGACAGCGGCAGGCCGCCGGCGATGCCCTTGGCGGTGGCGACGAGGTCGGGGACGAGGCCCTCGTGGTCGCTGGCGAACATCGCGCCGGTGCGGGCGAAGCCCGTCTGCACCTCGTCGGCGATGAACACGACCCCGTTGTCGGCGGCCCAGCGCGACAGGGCGGGCAGGAACCCCTCGGCAGGGACGATGAAGCCGCCCTCGCCCTGGATCGGCTCGATGATGATCGCGGCGAGGTTGGCGGCGCCGACCTGCTTCTCGATCATGGTGATCGCCCGGCGCGCGGCCTCCGCGCCGGAGAGCCCCCCGTCGCGGTACGGGTACGAGAGCGGCGCGCGGTACACCTCGGGCGCGAACGGACCGAACCCGTTCTTGTACGGGTGCGCCTTCGCGGTGAGAGCCATCGTGAGGTTGGTGCGGCCGTGATAGGCGTGATCGAACGCGACCACCGCCTGGCGGCCCGTGTGAGCGCGGGCGATCTTGATGGCGTTCTCCACCGCCTCCGATCCGGAGTTGAACAGCGCCGTCCGCTTGTCATGGTCACCGGGGGTGAGACGGTTGAGCGTCTCGGCGACCGCGACGTAACCCTCGTATCCGGTGATCATGAAGCAGGTGTGCGTGAAGCTCGCCGCCTGCGCCGACACCGCTGCGACCACCTCCGGCGCGGCGTTGCCGACCGTGGTCACCGCGATTCCCGAGCCGAGGTCGATGAGGCTGTTGCCGTCGACATCGACGATCACGCCGCCGCCGGCGGCGACGGCGAACACCGGCACGGAGATGCCGACACCGCCGGCCACCGCGGAGGTCTTGCGGGCGAGCAGGTCCTTCGATCGCGGTCCCGGGATCGATGTGGCCAGCAGTCGTCGCTGAGGCAGCTCGGGGCCACCCTGAATCTGAGTCGTGGCGTGTGGGGAACGTGCGGTCATGGGCGAGCCTCCTGTCGAGTGTGAGGCCGAAGTTAGCCCGATGCCGGCCGGGCGGTACAGCGCCAGAGTGGCGTTCTTGCGCAAACCCGTGCCAATTTGGCAGGCAAGGCTTACGCTGGGGCGATGAGCGCGACTCTCCGGGAGCTGGTCGGGGCCGGATTCGGCATCGACCTGCTGGTCTCGCCCGAGGAGGACGTCGAGCTCTCATGGGCCCATGCCTCCGATCTGGAGGACCCGACGCCGTTCACCGAAGCCGGCCAGCTGCTGCTGACGACCGGTCGGCAGTTCGCCGAGGACTGGGGCCCGGCGCAATACGAGGCGTTCGTCGCTCGCCTCGCGCGCGCCCGCGTCGCGGCGGTGGGCTTCGGGACCGAGGTGTTCCGCGCCGGCACCCCTGCCGAGCTCGTCACCGCATGCGAGGGCGTCGGGCTGCCGCTGGTGGAGGTCTCCTACGGCACGCCGTTCATCGCGATCGGACGGTGGGTCGCCGATCGACAGCAGGCCGCGGCCCGCGCCCGGCTCGAGTGGGCCCTGAGCGCCCAAGCGGCCATCTCCAGCGCGGCGATCGGGGCTGGAGGGCTTGCGGATGCGGTCGAGCGTGCTGCCCGCCTCCTTCGCGCGAAGGTTTCGATCCTCGACAGAGACCTCGTTCCCATCGTGCGGCCACGGGGCGGCACCGGCACGCTGCCGCAGCCGGTCGCTCAGCAGGCGCGTCGCGTGCTTCGCGGGCGTCGGCGGGCGAGCCTTCAGCTGGAGGACGACGGCACTGTGCTGGTGATGCACACCCTCGGCCGGGGCGAGCGGCTGCGCGGAGTGCTCGTCGCCGAGCGCGACACGATCTTCGACGAGGCCGAGCGCTCGGCGCTGACGACGCTGATTGCGCTGGCGGAGGTGTCGCTCGTGCACATGGAGGACGTGCGCGAGAGCGTCCAGGCGCTGCTCGCGGAGCTGTTCGTCTTGCTCCGGGACGGTCGCATGGACATCGTGCGCAGTGCGATCGCGGGGCTTCCCGCCGGCCTGCCGGAGCGCCGCTTCCACGTGGTCGCCTTCGACGCCGGGGATACGGACGATGCGCTCCAGTCGAGCCTCGCCCAGCAGGCCGCGGATCCGGCCCATCGCACGTTCCATGTGCAGCACGGGGACCGGATCCTGTTCCTCGTCGACGTACGCCGTTGGGCAGCGGTTCGCTCTCAGATCGAGGCGGGCCGCACGCGAGCGGGCTTCTCGGAGGAGGTCGGCTGGGCGGCGCTGGACGCCGGCGTCCTGCAGGCCGTGCGATCCCTGGAGGCCGCGCCGCCGGGTACCGTCCGCACCTTCCGGGACGTGCTCCGGACGAGCGTCTCCGGGCTGCTCGCCGCGTCGTCGGTGCGAGAGGTCGCGCAGGCGCGGCTCGCGCCGGTCGTCGAGCGGACCGATGGTCGTCGCCTGCTCGCCGACGCCGCGATCTGGCTCGCCCGGAACGCCCAGTGGGATCCGGCCGCGCGCGAGATCGGGGTGCACCGGCACACGCTCAAAGCGCGGATGCAGGAGCTCGGCGGCCTGCTCGACATGGATCTGCAGCGGTTCCCCGCGCGCGCCGAGCTGTGGACCATGCTCGACGCACTGGGCGTCGTCGCCGGGGTGCAGACGTCACGCGACCGGGACGGCGTCGAGACGTCCGACCGGAACGTGCGGTGACGAGAACGTAACCACGGCTTTACGCGGCATACGTAATTCGACCGATGCCCGCGGATCGGCCCGCTCCTAGCTTTCATGCAAGTGCTCGGAGAGGTGCGCCGCGGTCGACCCGTCCCGGCGTGGACGCTGGTCCACCCTCTCCGCGATCAATGGAGAAGATGTATGTTTCGCATCGGAGTCGACATCGGCGGCACCTTCACGGACTTGTACGCGCTCGACGAGTCGAACCCCACGGCCGCCGGCGTCCGTACCGCGAAGGTGCTCTCGACCCCTGAGGATCTGTCGCTCGGCGTGCTGAACGCGCTGCGCACAGCGGGGATCGCCCCCCACGAGATCTCGACCATCGTGCACGGCACGACGGTCGCGACCAACGCTCTCATCGAGCGCAAGTACCCGGAGCCGGCGCTCATCACCACGGCCGGGTTCCGCGACGTCCTGGAGATCGGCCGGCAGCGTCGCCAGGCGCTCTACGACCCGTACCAGGTGAAGCCGCGGCCGCTCATCAGCCGCGCCAACCGCTACGCGGTCTCCGAGAAGCTCGGCTCCGACGGCGCTGTCGTGAAGCCGCTGGACGAGGCGGACCTGCGCGCGAAGGCGGAGGAGATCCGCGACCGCGGCATCCGCAACATCGCCATCGCGTTCATCAACGCCTACAACAGCGGCGCGCACGAGCGCCGCGCCCGCGACATCATCCTGGAGGTCATCCCGGATGCCACGATCGCGCTGTCCTCGGAGACGCGACCCAAGGTGCGCGAGCTCGGCCGGTTCGTCACGACGGCCATCCGCGCCGCCATGATGCCCGTCGTCGGCGACTACATGACCCGCCTCGAGACGAAGCTCGCGGAGGAGGGCTCGACGGCGCCGCTCTACATCGTGAAGAGCAACGGCGGCATGATGAGCGCGGCCAACGCGAAGGAGCACCCGGAGGAGCTGATCGAGTCGGGCCCGGCCGGCGGCGTCGCCGCAGGCGCGTATCTCGCCACCCTGCTCGACTCGCCGAACCTGATCGTCACCGACGTGGGCGGTACCAGCTTCGAGGCGGCGCTCATGGAGAACGGTCGCGGTCTGGTCACCGACGAGTACGAGCTCGAGTGGGAGATGCCCGTCATCGTGCCGATGCTGGACATCCGCAGCATCGGCGCCGGCGGCGGATCGATCGCGTGGATCGACTCGGGCGGCTCGCTGCGCGTCGGGCCGCAGAGCGCCGGGGCCGTTCCCGGCCCCGCCTGTTACGGGCGCGGGGGCGACAAGCCCACCGTCACGGACGCCAACCTCGTGCTCGGGCGCATCAGCCCCGATCTCAGCGGGAAGTTCACCCTCGACATCGCGGCGGCCGAGAAGGCGATCGCGACCGTCGCGGAGCCGCTCGGCATGACGATCCACGAGTGCGCCGAGGGCATCCTCGCGATCCTCTGCGAGAACATGGCCGGCGCGATCCGCATGGTCTCCAGCGACCGCGGCCGCGACCCGCGTGACCACGCGATGGTCGCGTTCGGTGGCGCCGGCGGCCTCAGCGCGTTCGAGACCGCTCGTGGCGCGGGCGTCGAGAAGGTCGTCGTCCCGCCCTACGGCGGTGTCGCCTGCGCGTTCGGCGCCATCACCATGGACGTCCGGCACGACCTCGACTCGACCTTCTACCACCCGCTGGCCGAGGTCGACATGGCGGCGTTCAACACGGCGCTCAACGAGCTCGAGGAGCACGCCCGCGAGCTGCTCGCAAGCGACGGGGCGAACTCCGAGTCGGTGACCGTGGATCGCTTCGCGGCGATGCGCTACATCGGACAGTCGTACGAGGTCACCACCCCGCTGCCTGACGGCGAGCTCACGGAGGCCTCGCTCGAGGAGATCAAGAAGGCGTTCTACGTGGCGCACGAGCAGGAGTACGGCGTCTACTCGGAGGAGTTCCCTGTCGCCGTCGTCAACCTGCGCATCACCGCGGTCGGCGTCACGCACAAGCCGGCGGCCTCCGCCATGGCCGGTGCCGCCACCAGTGGCGAAGGCAAGCCGAAGAAGCGTCAGGCGTACTTCGGTGGTCAGTTCGTCGAGATCGACGTCTACGACCCCGCCTCCACCAGCATCGGGCTCCAGGTCGACGGGCCCGCCATCATCGAGCAGGATCACGGCGGGGTCGTCATCCCGCCGGAGGCCAAGGCTCACGTCGACCAGTTCGGCAACATCATCGTCGAGAGCAAGGAGAACTGAGCCATGACCGAAACGACTCTGGACCGCAAGCTGGACCCGGTCACCTTCGAGGTGCTGCGCCGAGGCTTCGACTACGCGTGTGAGCGAATGTCCCAGGTGCTGCAGAAGGCGTCCTTCTCGCCGATCATCTACGACATGGTCGACTTCTCGAGCGCCGTGTTCGACCCCGATGTCGAGCTCATCGGACAGACGGCGAACTGCCCCGTGCACATCGCCGCCATGCACTACAGCGCCCGGGCGTCGCTCGCCAAGTTCCCGCGCGAGACGCTCCAGGACGGCGACGTCGTCGTGCTGAACGACCCGTACCTCGGCGGCACCCACACCCCGGATGTCACCCTCACCACGCCGATCTACCACAACGACGAGCTCGTGGCCTACGCCGTCAGCCGTGCGCACTGGACCGATGTGGGCCAGACGATGGACACGCACATCGCGGGCGAGGGATTCCGTCTTCCGCCAGTGAAGCTGGTGGCGGGCGGTGTCGTGAACCGCGACCTGATGGACATCATCAAGAACGGCACCCGCACCCCGCAGTACATCGAGGGCGACGTGCAGGCGCAGTTGGCCGCACTGTGGGCCTGCCGCGACGAGATGCGCCGTCTGGCCAACCGCTACGGTGTCGAGGTCATGCGCGAGGGCATGCGCGAGATCCTCGACTACACGCAGCGCCGCACCCAGAAGGCGATCGAGCAGATCCCCGACGGCGTGTACGAGGGCGAGGACTACATCGACAGCGACGGGTACAGCGATGAGCCGGTGCGTATCAAGGTCAAGCTCGAGGTCAACGGGGACCGCGTCCACGTCGACCTGACCGGATCCGACCGGCAGGTGCTCGGGCCGATCAACTCGCCCCTGGCCAACACCGCCTCGGCGATCTACTACTCGCTGAAGTTCTTCCTCGACCCGCACGCTCCGGCCAACGCCGGCATGTACCGCCAGATCGACTTCACGATCCCCGAGGGGACCTGGCTCAACCCGATCTGGCCGGCACCGACGCTCGGCTG
This sequence comes from Microbacterium sp. PI-1, assembly GCF_004337555.1. Classification (NCBI taxonomy): domain Bacteria; kingdom Bacillati; phylum Actinomycetota; class Actinomycetes; order Micrococcales; family Microbacteriaceae; genus Microbacterium; species Microbacterium sp. PI-1. The sequence continues at coordinate 18,179 of NZ_SJYZ01000026.1, forward strand.
CACCACCGCCGCGTCCTCGAAGGTCACCGGCGGGATCTGGTCGGCGATCGCCAAGGCGATCCCCGAGCGCAGCGTGGCGTCGACCTACGCCGACGCCAACTGGTTCACCGCGAGCGTGATGGACCCGGAGACCCGTGAGAACCACGTGTTCTCCGACCTGCCCGCCGGCGGCTGGGGCGGCACGCCGTTCAACGACGGCATGCACGTCACGATGGACCCGCTGGGCAACTGCCAGAACCTGCCCGCCGAGACGGCAGAGATGCTGTTCCCGCTGCGCTACAACTCGTTCGAGATGATCGAGGACTCCTCCGGTGCGGGCAAGTACCGCGGCGGCGCCGGCGTGCGCATGGAGGTGCAGTTCGTCGGCGACGGCCAGATCATCACGATGGAGTCGTCGCGCACCCGCGAAGGATCGCCCGGCACGAACGGCGGCGGATTCGGCAGCCGACAGAAGCAGCTGCGCCGCAAGGTCGACGGTTCGCTCGAGACCGTCGGCGGTCTCGACGACGAGGGCAACTGGCTCCCGCAGATGCTCGGCGGCATCCAGTTCAAGGCCGGCGAGTCGTTCGTGTTCGAGAGCGGTGGCGGTGGCGGCTGGGGCGACCCGCTCGAGCGCGACGCCGAGCTTGTCGCCCAGGACGTCCGCAACGAGCTCGTGACGCGTTCGCGTGCCGAGAGCGACTACGGCGTCATCCTGACCGACGACCTGCAGGTCGACGTGGCCGCCACGGAGCGGGCGCGCGCCTCGCGCTGACGTCGTCATCGGTTCGAGGGCCGGTGCATGTCTCCACGGGGCATGCACCGGCCCTCGACGCGCGGATCGAAGAACGTGAAGGATGTGAGCATGACCAATGGAACGGCGCTGTGGAAGGGCGACACCTGGAACCCGGGCTGGGGAGAGCTCTCGCTCGGACGGGATGGTGCTCTGTCGCTGAGCACGCCGGACGGCGTCGCCGAGACGCGAGTGGAGCTGGGCGCGTCGGCGTTCGTGGACACGTACGCGACGGAGGACTGGCTGGCCGCGGTGGGAGCGTCGGCGCACGAGCTCGTCCTCGGGCACCGCGAGGGGCCCCGGCTGGATGTGGCCGGGACGATTCCGCGGCTGGATCGCACGGGACGCGCCGGGTTCGATGCGCACGCGGTGCGTTTCCATCCCCGGGCGGACGGGGGCCAGTGCGTGCTGGCCTGGGAGATCGGGATCGCGTTGATCGACCCCGGGCAGGGTGTGGTGTGGAGCTTCGTCCACGACGATGTCGACCAGCGGGTGTTCGCGGTGACAGATCAGACCGTCGAGCTCGCCGGGGTGCGACGGGCCTTCTCGGTGGCGCTCGCGGACGGATCGGCGACGGTGCGGGTCGTGCACAGCAACCTCGACGTCGACCCGGAGGTCATGGCGGAATGGCGACGCGGCATCGGCCGCTGACGACGGGCGACCGATCAGGCGCGCGGCCGGCCCGCTGAGGTCCACGGCGGCGGTCGAAATCGACCCGAGGCGTACGGCTGCGGCGAGATCAGGATGTCTCGCCCGCCCTGGATCTGGAACGTCGCGTGCGCCTGTGCCAGGGACGGGTCGACCGATGTCTGGCCGAGGCTGCGCGTGCTGTGACCGAAGGTGTCGAACGTGTACGCCCCGTTGACGCCGCGATAGCGGGTCTCCAGCAGTCGCGCGCTCACATCGTCGCAGTCGTGCGGGTTCTCGACCTGCCCCCATGCCTGGGCGAGGATGTGGATCCGGTCGTAGGCGATCCCCGCGTGGGAGCGCCCCGGCGCCCTGCTGAAGCGCTGCTCGTACCGGCGGGCGAAGGCGATGCCGACGCTGTCCGAGTACGTGCCCGTCGTCGTCGCCCAGAGCACGCCCTCGGCGGCGTCGCGGAGCATCGCGTGGAAGATCGGCACCGACGGCGCATAGCTGGAGTAGATGAGCGCTTCGCCCGGCGCGGTCTGGAACGCCCGGATGAACTGGGCGTTGTCGGACGGGAAGTAGCTGCCGATCATCACGGCGGCGAGGTGCGACCGCTGCGCGGTGTGCGCCGCTTCGGCCCACGAGTCGTCGGGGTCGAGCCGGTCCCTCACCGGGATCGTCTCCAGCTCCCAGCCTGCCGCCACGGCGGCCTGCTGGGCCGCGCGGATGCCGAGATCCACGATCTCCCATCGGGACTGGTGCACGATGGCGATCCGTGACGATGACGGCACCCACTGCCCCGAATCGCGCAGCTCTGTGAGGAACGAGATGTAGCTGGGGGCGTAGTCGGAGTCGTTGGGGCTGAACTGGAATGCGCCGCGGAAGCGGTTCTCGTCGCCCGCGACCAGGCGCGCGAGGCGCACCGACGCGGAGGCGTGGAGGAATGGCATGCCCTCGCTGCTCGCCGCCTCGAGCGCCGTCGGCTGGTCGGCGAGATACCCGGAGGTGATGGCAGCGGGAGCCTGGCGGAGCAGCCGCTCCACGGCCTGGCGGATGCTGTGGCTGTCGTCGGCGTCGACCTCGGCGACATCCATGCGCAGCTCGCGTCCCTGCACGCCGCCGCGCCGGTTGATCTCCTCGAGCGCCAGGGTCGCTCCGTTGAGCATCTCGACGGCATCGTGGTGAGCCCGTCCCTGCAGGGGAATGAGGGCGCCGATACGCAGAGGCGGAGCGGTGAGCGAGATGCGCACGCCGTGGGGCCGGCGGGGCGCGCGCTGGCCGGCCGACCGCACCATCCGCCCGACGCGGAGGCGCTCGAAATCGGAGGCGGGGCTGAGGAACGGGAGCACCGTGAGGCCCATGTCGAGGGCGGCCGTCGCCACGGCCGAGCGACTGGAGACGGCGAACTTCCGCATGATGTGGTCGACGTGGGTCGTGACGGTGCGGCCGCTCACACCCAGGGCCTCCGCGATGTCGGCGTTCGAGAGACCGCCGACCAGCAGGGTGGCGATGTCGAGCTCCCGCCTCGTGAGGCCCAGCGGAAGCACGTCCACGCGGTGCGCGGACACGTGCGCGGCCTCGTCGTCGCCCCGAGTCGACTTCTGGATCGTCACGCCCAGCAGCCGGGACGTCCCGTCTCCCGCCCACAGGAACTCGACGCGGGTGAGGCCCTCGGCGAGGAAGCCGAGTGCGAGGTCGACCAGCTCGGCGGGCAGCGCGGCGGAGGCGGTCGTGGACTGCGGGGCGGCGTGAACCTCGCCGTCCGACGATACCCGCGCCTCGAACGCGCCGGACGCCCGGCGGTCGAAGGGACCGTCATCCGGGTGGTTCATAGCGTCCTCCGCAGGCGGTTCGGGAAGCCGGGGCCGCGGTTCAGGCCTGACGAGACCTGAACAGTATCGCGGTGAGGCGCACAGACGATCCTGTTTCACAGTACGAAGATCGACTGAACATTGTTCTACAGGCGGATTCTCTGACGGGGTCGGCTCTCCTACCTTGGTGCCAACTGACCCGTGAGAGAGGTGACAGATGGCCGTCGAAGGCGTCGAGTCGAGGATCGTGCTGACACTCGAGTGTGCAGACCAGCTGGGGATCGTCCACGCGGTGACGGGGTTTCTCGCAGAGCACGGATGCAACATCACCGACAGCCAGCAGTTCAACGACGCCCGCGCCGAGCGCTTCTATCTGCGCATCGAGGCGACGCACCCCGCCACGGTGACCGTCGACCAGCTGCGGACCGGCTTCGATTCCCTGGCCGGGCAGCTCGGCATGACCTGGCGGCTGGACGACGCGGCCGAGCCGACGCGGACCATCGTGATGGTCTCCAAGACGACGCACTGCCTCAACGAGCTCCTGGAGCAGTGGCACGATGGGCAGCTGAACATCGACATCGTCGCGATCGTCGGCAATCACGACGACCTGCGGCCCATCGCGGAGCAGCAGGGCATCCCGTTCCACCTGATCCCCGTCACCCCGGAGACGAAGCCGGCCGCCGAAGCGACACTGCTGGGCCTCATCGACGAGCTCGACGCGGAGCTGATCGTCATGGCCCGGTACATGCAGATCCTCAGCGATGACCTGTGCGCTCGACTGCCGCAGCGAGTGATCAACATCCACCACTCGTTCCTGCCCGGCTTCAAGGGCGCGCGTCCCTACCACCAGGCGTGGGACCGCGGCGTGAAGTTCGTCGGCGCCTCGGCGCACTACGCCACGGCGGACCTGGACGAGGGCCCGATCATCGAGCAGGAGGTGTTCCGGGTCGATCACCGCGCCACCCCCGAGGACCTCGTCGTCGCGGGCCGGCAGGCCGAGCGCGCCGCACTCGCTCGCGCCGTCGCGTGGCACGCCGAGCGCCGGATCATCGTCACCGGCCGCCGCACCGTCGTCTTCAGCTGAGCAATCGGCTGCTGTCTGCAAGCAAAGGAGTTCTCATGGAACGCATGGTCGACCGCACCATAAGCGCGGCCGCATTCACCGACTCGGCGCACGGTCCGCTGCCGGCGCGCGCACGCGTCGTCATCGTCGGCGGTGGCGTGGTCGGCACGAGCATCGCGCATCACCTTGCGGAGGCCGGCGAGAAGGACGTGCTCCTGCTCGAGGCGAACGTGCTGGGCAGCGGCACCACGTGGCATGCCGCCGGGCTCGTCAACGGCGCGCGCGCGTCGACGACGCTCACGCAGCTGTCGAAGTACAGCCGAGACTTCTACACGCGTCTGGGCGACCTCGCCGACGTCGACCTCAACTGGGTGGAGTGCGGGTCGCTCTCGATGGCCCGCACCGACGGCCGTGTCGACGAGCTGCACTACCAGCTCAACGTGGCACAGCAGGGCGGGGTGGAGGCTCGCTTCCTCGACGAGAAGCAGCTGCTCGAGCAGTGGCCGCTCGTGAACCCCGCCGGGGTGAAGGCAGCGCTGCTGATCCCCGGGGACGGAACCATCAACCCGGGATACGCGGCGATCGCGTTCGGCAAGCTGGCTCACGCCGCCGGCGTGCAGATCCGCGAGGGCGTGCGCGTCGAATCGCTGATCGTGAAGGACGGACGCGCGGTCGGCGTGCGCACGTCGCAGGGTGACGTCGAGGCCGACACGGTCGTGCTCGCGGCAGGCCTGTGGACGCGGGATCTCGCTCGCACGGCCGACGTCTCGGTGCCGCTCTACGCCGCGGAGCACGTGCACGTGCGCACGAACCCGGTCGAGGGTTCCGTGCCGACCCTGCCGATCCTGCGCGACCTGGACGCGAGCTACTACATCCGGCACGAAGAGGGACGCTTCCTCGTCGGCGCCTTCGAGCCGGACGGCAAGCCCGTCGCCGTGAGGGACATCTCGAGCGGCGGATTCGCCGAGTTCGACGCGGACTGGGAGCACTTCGAGTCGGTCCGCGTGCAGGCCGAGCGCACCGTCCCCGCCGTGCAGCGGGCCGGCTTCGAGCGCTTCCTCAACGCGCCGGAGAGCTTCACCCCGGACGCGAACTTCCTCCTCGGCGAGACCGGCGAGGTCGAAGGGCTCTTCGTCGCCGCCGGCATGAACTCGCAGGGCATCATCTTCGCGCCCGGCATCGGACGCGAGCTGGCCGCCTGGATCCTCGCGGGCACGCCGCAGTTCGACGCCTCGGCGGTCGACGCACGCCGGTTCTCGCGGCATCAGGACAATCGTCGCTACCTGCACGACCGCACCCGCGAGGGCCTCGGGCGCCTGTACGCCATGCACTGGCCGAACCTGCAGATGTCGACCGGCCGGAACGTGCGCCGCTCCCCGCTGCACCACCGCGTCGCCGCGCTCGGCGCCGTGTTCGGCGAGATCAATGGCGGTGAGCGTGCGAACTGGTACGACCCAGCCCAGGCTCCGGTGGAGTACAGCTACCGTCGCGCCAGCTGGTTCGAGCACGTCGCGGAGGAGCACCGCGCCGCGCGCGAGAACGTCGTCCTGTTCGACCTCAGCCCGTTCGCGAAGGTGTTCGTCGAGGGCCCCGACGCGCTGGACGTCGTGCAGCGCACGTTCACCTCCGACCTCGACGTGCCGCTGAACCGCGCCGTGTACACGCTTCAGCTCAACGAGGCCGGCGGCATCGAGCTCGACGTCACCGTCACCCGGCTCGAGGAGAGCAGGTTCCTCGTGGTCGCCCCCAGCGCGACACGCGACAAGACGCTGTCGATCCTGCGCCGCGCCGCGGCGGGAACCTCAGCCGCCGTCTTCGATGCGACCTCCGCGTTCGCGACGATCTCGGTGAACGGACCGAACGCGCGCCGGCTGCTCGAGAACGCCTCTCCGGAGGACTGGTCGGATGAGGCGCAGCCGTTCCTCGCAGGGCGCTGGGTCGAGATCGCGGACGGATACGCGTACGCGCTGCGCGTGAGCTTCACGGGCGAGCTCGGCTACGAGATCTACGTCTCGTCCGACCTCGCCGAGAACGTCTACGACGCCCTCTGGGACGCCGGGCAGGAGCTCGGCGTCCGACCCGCGGGGTACTTCGCGCTCGACTCGCTGCGCAGCGAGAAGGGCTTCCGCCACCTCGGTCACGACATCGGGCCTGTCGACGACCCGAAGTCGGCCGGGCTCTGGTTCACCGTCTCGCTCGACAAGAAGGCCGACTTCATCGGACGCGCGGCGATCAGCGGCGACCTCACACGAAAGCACCGCGTGGTCTACGTCGGGATCACCGACCCGGAGCCGCTCCTTCTGCATGACGAGACCATCTATCGAGACGGCACGGCCGTCGGTCGGGTGACGAGCGGCAACTACGGGCACTCGCTCGGAGGCGCCGTCGGCCTCGCCGTCGTCGCGCCCGGCACGCCCCTCGACGGCACGTGGGAGGTGGAGGTCGGCCCCACCCGGTACTCGATCGAGGTGTCGCCGAAGCCGTTCTACGACCCGACGGGCAGCCGCATGCGCGGGTGATGCTCGTGGTTCCGCCTGTCGCTCGGGCGGGGCCACGACCGACGTGGAGCTGACGGTTCTGCCTGGTGAGTTCAGCCCACGTCTCAGTGAGTGCGCCGAGGGGTCGGCGCACTCCGAGCGGGTCGCTTCGCCGGCTGTCTCCTGCGAAGCGACCCGCCTCGTCTTCCGCCCTCGGGCGGATCCGTCGACCGAGGTGAGGATCAGATGACCGCGCAGAAGCTGGATGGAGTCGCCACCGCGAAGGCGATCAAGGAGGAACTGGCCCAGCGCGTCGCCGCGCTCAAGGAGAAGGGCGTCACGCCGGGCATCGCGACGGTGCTCGTCGGCGCGGACCCGGCGTCGCAGCTGTATGTCGGGATGAAGCACAAGCAGTCGGTGGCGATCGGGATGAACTCGATCCAGCGCGAGCTGCCCGCCGATGCGACGCAGGAGCAGGTCGAGGCGCTGATCGACGAGCTCAACGCGGATCCGACCTGCCATGGCTACATCGTGCAGCTGCCGCTGCCGAAGCACATCGACACGGATGCGATCCTCGAGCGCATCGACCCGGCCAAGGACGCCGACGGCCTGCACCCGACCAACCTCGGTCGCCTCGTGCTGAACGTGAACCAGCCGATCGCGACGCCGTTGCCGTGCACGCCGCGCGGCGTGATCGAGCTGCTCACGCGCAACGGCTACGACCTCGAGGGCAAGCATGTCGTGGTGGTCGGCCGCGGCGTGACGATCGGGCGCCCGATGGGCCTGCTGCTCACGCGCAAGGACGTCAACGCCACCGTGACGCAGGTGCACACCGGCACGCCCGACATGGGCCCGTACCTGCGTCAGGCCGACGTGATCGTCGCCGGCGCCGGCGTCAAGCACCTGATCACGGCCGAGGACGTCAAGCCCGGCGCCGCCGTGCTCGATGTGGGCGTCACGCGCGAGGACGACCCGGAGACCGGCAAGCAGAAGGTGTACGGCGACGTCCACCCGGACGTGGCCGAGGTCGCGGGCTACCTGTCGCCGAACCCCGGCGGCGTCGGGCCGATGACCGTCGCCCTGCTGATGACCAACGTCGTCGAGGCCGCGGAGCGCGCACACCGTTAGGTTGTCGGCACACGGCGCGACGAGAAGAGGCGAGACGATGAGCATCGATGTCCGCGAAGTGACAGAGTCCGACGCGCCGCAGTGGCGCGGCCTCTATGCCGGGTACCGCGACTTCTATCACCTGCCAGAAGACGCAGACGCAGTCGAGACGACCTGGCGATGGGTGTCGCAACGCGAGCACGGCATGATCGGCCTGGTGGCCGTCGCCAAGGCTGACGGTTCGCTCCTCGGTCTCGCCAACCTCCGTCGCTTCGCGCGGCCGTCGTTCGCCGCGACGGGCCTGTACCTCGACGACCTCTTCACCGCGCCATCCGCCCGCCGCCGGGGCGTGGCCGACAGCCTGCTCCGCGCGGCACGGGAACGTGCGGCAGCAGAGGGAGCCAACGTCGTGCGGTGGATCACCGCGGCCGACAACACCACCGCGCGCAGCCTGTACGACCAGGTCGCGACGGCGACCTCTTGGGTGACGTACGACATGAAGCCAGAGGGCGGCTGACTCGGCCAGACGGCGGCCCTGAGAGGATCCTGTCAAGGCCGCCGTCTGCATGGGGCCTCTCAGCAGCCTTCGAGGAACTGAGCGGTGAGATCCTGTGTCAGATCCGCATCGCCGATGTTGTCCGCCGTGTAGATGTTGCTCGGCACGATGTACTCGGCGTCGACCTCAAGCCCGCTCAGCGCGCGCAGCGCGACGGCGGCGCCGAGTTCGCCCATGTAGGCGGAAGGCACTCCGGCCACGAGAGGCACCTGCCCCGACTCGACCAGTTCGATATCGCTGCAGGATGTCAGGATGCCCGATCCGACGAGCACCTCACCTGTGGCGCCGGCGGCCTGAATCGCATTGACGGCACCGACGGCTTGTGACACCACCGAGGTGAGCACACCCCCGACATCAGGCTGGGCTACGAGCGCGTTCTGAACGATGTCCTGCACCTTCGTGGGATCGAAGTCGGACGGGCACTCGGAGACCGCGATGCTCAGCCCCGGCATGTCGGCGACCGCATCCTCCGCCCCCTTCTGCAGGTCGCGCTGGTACTGACCTCCACAGCCTCCGAAGGCAGTGACGAGCTGCCCTTCGCCGCCGAGCATCGTTCCGATCGCGGTGGTGAGGTTGTAGGAGTCCTGGACGAAATCCGTCTGGATCGTGCTGATCGCACCCTCGAAGTTGGTCGTCTGAACCCAGTTCAGCACCTTGATGCCCTGCGCGTCCGCCTGCTGGAGCGCCGGCACCACGGCGTTCGGGTCGGTAGCCCAGACGATCATGATGTCCGGATCGGTGGTGATGGCGGTCTGAATCTGGTTGATCTGCTTGTCGATCTGCGAATAGCCGCCCGCATCGTAGAGATCGACGTCCAGGCCGTGCTCGGCGCCGAACGCGGCGAGAGCCTCCGTGTACGAGATCGCGTCGCCCTGCTGCTGCTGTGCGACGAAGACGGCCGCCTTGAACGGTTCAGCGGGCGTCTCGGGGACCTCGGGAAGCGTGCGCTCGTGAAGCACGCCGACATCGGGCACCTCCTCGCTGGAAGCGGCGCCCGTGCCGCCCGATCCGGGCGAGGAACAGCCCGCGAGCAGCAAGGCGGCGGCGATGCCGCCGACGGCGAATGCACGGACGGCAGCCCGGGCGGTATGGGTGGGTGTGGTGGATCGCATGAGCACTCCTGTCGAGTCGGGTGATGCGGGGTGGGGGTCTCTTGAATGGGTTGCCTGGATCTGACGGCGGCGCTCTCCGTCACACCTCGGAGTGCGCCGGAAGCTGCGCGGCCAAGAGCTTCTCCTCGGTCGCGTCCTCGGCAGCGAGAACCGTCGAGATGCGGCCCTCCCGGATGACCACGATGCGGTGGCACATCCCCATCAGCTCGACCATGTCCGACGACGAGAGGACGATCCCGAGGCCGTCTGCGGCCAGCTGTGCGAAGTGACCGTAGATGTCCGCGCGTGCGCCGACATCCACGCCCGCGGTCGGCTCGTCGCATACGAGAAGAGCGGATGCCGCGACGAGGGCCCGCGAGAGGATGGCCTTCTGCTGATTGCCACCGGACAGCGTCAGAATGCCGTTCCGGTAGTTGTCCGTCTTGACACCGAGTCGCGTGCCGGCGGCCACCGCCTCTCGCATCTCGGAGCGGGCCTTCACCCAGCCGAGACGTGAGAACTTCCAGATCGACGACTGGCTCACCGTGCGGGCGATCGAGTGCTGGTCGATGACCGCCTGCCGCCGCCGATCCGGCGGCACGAAGGTGATCCCGGCCTTGACCGCGCGGGCCGGGCTGGGATTCTCGAGGATCACCCCAGCGAGCTCGAGTGACCCCTCCATCGGCTTCTCCACGCCGGCGAGCAGCCGGGCGAGTGTGTCGCGCCCGGAGCCGTCCAATCCGGCGATCCCGACGACCTCGCCGGCCATGACCTCGAACGATGGCACGTCGACGAGCCCGTCCACGCTCCGCAGGTTCCTGGCGGCGAGCAGGACCGACTCCCGGGGTGCGGCGAGAGTCGGGAACAGCGCCTCCGGCTCCCTGCCGATCATCAGTCGGATGATCTGCTCCTCGCTCTGCGGCTCCGTACCCGTGTAGGTGAGCCGACCGTCCTTCAGCACCGAGAGCCTGTCGCACATGCGCTGCACTTCGGCGATTCGGTGGCTGATGTACACGATCCCGATGCCCTGCGAGCGCAGCGTGTCGATCTGTGCGAGGAGATGCTCGGTCTCGGCGTCTCCGAGGGCCGCGGTCGGCTCGTCGAAGATGAGCAACCGCGACTCGTTCGAAAGCGCCTTCGCGATGGCGACCAGTTGCTTGCCCGCGATGGTGAGCGATCCGGCAAGAGCGTCTGGGGAGATCTCGGCCTGGATGGCCTCGAGCCAACGCCGGGCCACGCGGCGCGCGTCGCCCCCGAGCACACCGGGCATGACGCGCCGCTCGTGTCCGAGCACGATGTTCTGCGCGACGGTGAGCTCGGGAACCAGGGCGCTGTCCTGGTGGATCGTGCCGATGCCGTGATGGATGGCATCCGCGGGGCCGGCGAACGACGCCTCCGCGCCGTCCAGGAGCATGCGGCCGCCGGTGGGCCGGATCACGCCCGAGAGCAGCTTGACCAGGGTCGACTTCCCACTCCCGTTCTCACCCATCAGCGCGTGGATCTCGCCGCCGTGGAAGTCGAGCGACACCTCGCTGAGCGCACGTGTCTCGCCGTAGCTCTTGCTGAGCCCCTCGACCGACAACGTCAGGGGACTCATCGGGTGACCGATCGTCCGCGCAGCATGCCGAGTGCCACCGCGGCCGCCATGAGGAGGCCGGTGATGATGACCTGGATGTGGGAGTTGACGGAGTTCAGGTCGAGGCCGTTGCCGATGATCCCGATGAGGAGGACGCCGAGCAGAACTCCGAGGATGCTTCCTCTTCCGCCACCCCAGGCGACACCGCCGATGAAGACCGCGGCGATCGTGGTGATCTCTATGCCTGCGCCCAGGTCAGGCAAGCCCGACCCGGTGCGGGAGGACAGCGCGATCGCCGCGACGGCGACGAACACGCTGTTGAGCACGTAGGTCGCGACCGTGTACGGCTTGACCTTGATGCCCGAGAGGCGAGCGGCCTCGCTGTTGCCGCCGATGGCGATCGCGTAGCGGCCGAGAGCGGCGCGATTGAGCAAGAGGGCTCCGAGGATCATGACCGCGGCCGCGAGCAAGGCGATCGACGGGATGCCGAGGAACGAGCCCGTGCCGAGCGCGGTGTAGGCGGGGTCGAAGTTGCGACGCGGTTGACCGCCGGTGAGAACCAGACTGAGCCCGGTGAGCACCTGGAGCATCGCAACCGTTGTGATGATCGGAGACACCTTCACCCAGGCGATCATGATGCCGTTGACAAGCCCGATCAGCGCTCCGAGACCGACCACGAGCAGCAGAGCTGCACCGTACGGCACGGCATGAGACAGATCGACGGCGACGATCGAGAGGAACCCGACCTGTGCGGCGATCGAGATGTCGATGCCCCCGGAGATGATGACGAAGGTCTGCCCCACGGCGAGGATCGCGAGTACCGCGATCGAGGAAGCCAGGTTCGACACGTTCCGGCCGCTGAGGAACACCGGTGCCGTGATCGCGAAGTAGGCGATCACGAGGACGACGATGCCTCCGAGCACGGCATGCTCGCCGGTGACGAGCGCCTTGAATCCACCAGGGAGGGTTCGAGTGTTGCCGGTGAGTGCGGACATCAGGGCTTCCTTGCTGTCGTGGATGCGCGGCGCACCTCGGACTGGCGTGGCGGCGACTGCTCCGCGGCGGAGGTCGTCTCTTCGGGATCGTTCGCCAGCGCCAGAGTGGCGTCGGCGAACACCGCCGCCGTGGCGAGGATGGCCGGCCAGGGTGCATGTTCGGACTCCGCGTGGGACACGCCATCGGTGGTTCGGGTGAACAGCATGGCTGTCGGTCCCATCGATGCGAGATGCAGGCTGTCGTGTCCGATGTGACCGCGGGTGGTGAGCCAGGCGACCTGCCGTTCCTCGGCGATCCAGCGGAGGAGGGACTGGATGCGGACGTCGAACGGCTCACTGCGCATCGCCCAATCGCGATGCACTCGGATGGTGGTGCCCTCTTCTGCTGCAATCGCGTCGAAGAGGTCGATGATCTCCGCGACGTGTCCTTCGAGCTCATCGTCGGAGCCGCTTCGGATGTCGAGGCCGAAACGCACGATGTGAGGGATGACGTTGTTCGAGCCGGGTTCCACCTCGACGCGTCCGACCGTTGTCTTGAAGCCGCCGGCAGCGACGGCACGGTCGCGGGCCGCTGTGATCATGCGCGCTGCGGCGACGACCGCTTCTCGGCGCCCTCCAGGCCCGGGCCCTCCTGCATGACCACCGATTCCGTGGACCTCGATCGTGCACCATCGGACGGGCTCGATGTGCGGAACGATGCCGACATCGTGGCCCGTGCCGTCGAGTTGGACGCCCTGCTCGATGTGCGCCTCGAGGGCCGCATGGAAGCGCGTCAGGCGGTTGCCCGCCTCACCGAGATAGCCGATGGCCGCCAGCGCATCGCCGACCCGCACACCGCTCGCGTCGACACGATCGTGCAGATACGCGACGTCCCAGGCACCCGAGACCAGACCCGACCCCAGCATCGCAGGAGGAAATCGAGCGCCCTCCTCGCCCATCCAGTTGACGATCTCGATGGGACGTGGCGTCGTGAGGGACGCGTCGTTCAGCAGCGCGACGGTCTCCAGCGCGATGGCGATGCCGAGGATGCCGTCGAAACGACCGCCCGGCACCACGGTGTCCAGGTGCGACCCGATCACGACGGGCGCGAGCCCGCGGACGGTCCCTTCCCGCCGCGCGTACATGTTCCCGGCGTCGTCGACGCGTATGTCGAGCCCGAGCGTCGTCGCGACGTCGGCGAAGCGGTCGCGAGCCACCTTGTCGAACTCGGAGAGCGCGGGGCGCGAGACCCCGCCTGCGGGGGTGCCGCCGACGTCCGGAGCAGAGAACAGGTCGAGCCAGTGCTGGAGACGGGTCTCGTCAGGGTGGAGCGTCATGCCTTACTGCTTCGCGAGGGGCATGGCGATGACGCGGATCGGCGATGCGGACGCTCCCTTGAGCTTCAGCGGCAGCGCGACGATCGCGAACTCGTAGACCTTCTCGGCCGCGAGCTCTTCGCAGTTCACGACCTCGATCACGGTGACCCCGGCCTCGTTGAAGAGGTACATGTGAACCGGGATCCACGTCGACTCGTTCGCCGAGGGAAGCTGCTCGATGGCCACGTTGTCGGATCCGATGAGCATGGCGCCCTGCTCGACGAGCCATTTCGCGCCCTCGAGATTGAGACCGGGCTCATCGGAGAGGAAGGCTGCGGAGTCCGGCCACTTCCGGTACTGGCCGGTGCGCACGAGCACGACGTCGCCCGTCTGGATCGTGACACCCTGCTTCTCGGCCGCGCCGCTGAGGTCCTCGGCGCCGATGCCGTACGACGGCGGCAGGATGTCGACTCCCTTGTAGCCCGCGACATCGAGCAGCACGCCACGCGCGACGATCGGCGGGATCGTGTCGACCCCGCACTTCTCCCACGTGCGGTTCCCGACATGCTCGTGCGCGTGGTAGCCGTTGTAGATCACGCCGTGGCAGCCGAAATGGTTGAGCGCATCGATGTGCGTGCCGGAGTGCGTGTACATCGAAATCGCATCACCGGTGTAGCTGGTGAGCTTGTTCGCCTCGTCATCCAGGCCAAGCGGGTTGGTCACCACGTCGCCCTCGGGATCGTGCGTCTTGTAGATCTGATAGGCCGGGTCGCCCAGCGAGCTCCAGGTCGGCATGCCGACGAAGTAGTCGCAGGACAGATCGAAGACGCGGCTGCCGTCGACGCGCGACATGACCGCGGCTCGCGACTCCGGGGTGATGTGGTTGAGGGCGCCGATCTCGTCGTCGGGGCCCCAGGGGCTGGTCGCGACGGTGAACTCGTGGGACATGGTGTTGCCTTTCGCTAGGTGTTGGGTGGCGCGCGTCGCCGCGCTCTCGGTGTGGTTCAGCTGGCCGCGTCGAAGGCCTTCGCGAGCTTCTCGGCGATGAGGACGGTGGTCGGATTGATGGCGACCCGCGGGAGGACGGGGATGATCGAGGCGTCGATCACGGACAGCCCGTGGAGACCGTGGACGCGCCCCGCGACGTCGACGACGGCGCCTGGGTCACCGGGGACGCCCATCCGGCACGTGCCGGACGGATGGTTGTAGTGGGTCACCGCCCGTTGCACTGCGTCGACGAGGTCGGCGTCTTCGACCGTCGCGCCGGGGGCGCGCTCTTCGACGAGATAGTCCGCCAGAGGTGTCTGCTGCGCCAGTCGGCGTGCCAGGCGCACGCCTTCGGCCACGATCTCCGCATCGGCCGGGTCGCCGTAGAGGTTCAGCTCGATCTGTGGAGCGGTGTTCGGGTCAGCATCCGCGAGACGCACTCGACCACGCGACCGTGGCCGCATGTTCGAGACGAAGATGACGAAGTCGAAGCCGGTCGGGTGATCCGCTGCGGGCGGAACGTACTGCGGCGGGACGTCCTCGGCGGGCAGGAGCGAAGACGGGATCAGGTGCAGGTCGTAGTCCCGTTCCTCGTCACGGATCCTGTAGCTGAGGCAGCTCTGGAAGATCGTGTCGACCTTCGCGTCCGAGGGTTTCGCGGCGTAGATGTTCCAGAACACAGGGTGTTCCATGAGGTTGCGTCCCACCCCGGGAAGCTCGTGACGCACTGCGATCCCGTGCTCGGTCAGATCGTCCGCAGCGCCGATACCGGACCGCATGAGAATGGCCGGGGAGTTGAACGCCCCCGCCGCGAGGATCACGTGCCCGGCGCGCAGTTCCTCGCCGGACGAGAGGACGACTCCGACGGCACGGTCGCCTTCCAGGAGAACCCGATCGACAAGGGTGCGCCCGCGGATCTGGAGATTGGGACGCTCACGGACCGGATTGAGATAGGTCAGCGCGAGGCTCTCGCGCACACCGTCAGCCTGGTTGCGAGGAACGATTCCGAAGCCCGGCGCCGTGGGTGCGTTCACGTCGTCGACCACCGGTATCGAGAGCGCTCGACAGGCCTCCGCGAATGCCCGCGCAGTTGGGGCGACTTCGTCCCACCCAGGCCGCGTCACGCGGAACGGACCGTCCGTGCCGTGCCAGGTGGCGTCCCCGCCGAGATCGGTCTCCATCTCCTTGTAGAGCGGCAGCACGTCCTCCCAACCCCAGCCGGTGAGCCCGCGTTCCGCCCATTCGTCATGGTCGGCCGGTCGCGCTCGCATCGCGAACGCGTAGTTCGTGGCAGAGGATCCGCCGATGAGCTTTCCGCGAGGAAGGAAGACCGGTCGCTCTGGCGTGCTCTGGTCCGCGGCCACGTAGCCCCAGTCGTGCGACATCGGAGGGAGTTTCGCGTCGAGGATCTCGACGGGGGTCGTCTCGGGCGTCGAGTAGTCCGGGCCGGCCTCGAGGAGCAGAACCGACCGCTCCGGGTTCTCACTCAACCTCCGGGCGAGCACGCACCCCGCGGTGCCGCCGCCAACGATGATCACGTCGATCATTTCCACGCCTCCTTGCGTCCAAACCAGTGGACACGCTGTATTCGACTTTGTCAATGATTAATCTCGGTGATGTCGTGATCAATGCGGCGAGGTTACAAGTCGGTTTCCCATGAACGCGGCGGCTCGGCCCGTCGGGCATACGATGAGCTGGTGGATACGCTCGATCGGATCGTCGGCAGCGTCGAGGACAGATCGGCGAGGGGGGTCGCGAGCGCTGTCACGCAATTGATCGCGGCCGGCATCATCCCCCCGCGAGAGCGGATGCCCACCACGCGGGTCATCGCAGATCGGCTCGGCTTGAGCGCCGGCTCGATCAGTGATGCGTGGAAGATGCTTGTGGCAGATGGGCTACTGGAGACCCGCGGTCGCCAGGGCACATTCGTCGTAGACCCGGAGGCTTCGACCCCCTGGCGCCAGTTCCGCGGGGTGCAGGGCGCGGAGATACGGCTCGATCTCTCCACCGGTTTTCCCGATCCCGAGCAGCTCATCGACATCCGTCCACACCTGCGACAGCTCGCCGATGGTCCCGCGTATCGGGGCTATCCCGCCGACGAGCTCGACCCACTGCTCGCCGAAGCGCTGCGACCGCACGTGCCCTTCATGCCTGCGCCTGACAACACGCTCCTTG
Source organism: Microbacterium sp. PI-1 (assembly GCF_004337555.1). Classification (NCBI taxonomy): domain Bacteria; kingdom Bacillati; phylum Actinomycetota; class Actinomycetes; order Micrococcales; family Microbacteriaceae; genus Microbacterium; species Microbacterium sp. PI-1. The sequence continues at coordinate 34,714 of NZ_SJYZ01000026.1, forward strand.
CAACGCACGTCCTCGGCGCTCTGTCCGAAATCTTCCCTGTGATCGGCCCGCCCTCGACGAAGGTCATCGTCGCCCAACCCGAGTTCGCGCCGTACGTCGACCTGCTCGAGCGCTACCGGCTCGAGCCGGTAGCCGTACCACTGACCGACGAGGGGCCAGAGCTGGCGGCCGTGGAGCGAGCCGTCAACGCCGGAGCGCGAGCCATCATCCTGCAGCCCCGCGTGCACAACCCGTCCGGGATCGTGACATCACGGCGCCGCCTTCGCGCCATTGCAGAGCTGTGCGCGATGCATGACGTGTGGATCTTCGACGGCGACTTCTATGGCGATCTGCTGCCCGTGCCTGCGATGAGCGCCGCCGAATGGGCACCCGCTCACACGTTGTACGTCAAGGCGTTCTCGAAGGACATCCATCCGGACATCCGCGTGGCCGTCCTCATCGGCGCCCCGAAGCTGATCCGTGAAGCACATCGCAGACGCGTCGGCGGTTACGAGGTCAGCCGCCTCAATCAGGATCTCCTTCGGCTGCTCCTCAACGATCCGATGCGTCGCGCCCACCTGAAAACCGTGAAGGAAGAGTACGCGCGACGCCAGCAGACGTTCGTCGACGTCCTCGCCGAGCACGGCATCCAGATCCCGCACGGCGGGGGCTTCAATGTCTGGGTGCCGGTGCGATCTGAGGGAGACGCCCTCGTCTATCTCGCTTCGAAAGGCATCGGTGTGGCTCCAGGAAGCGCCTTCCAGGTCGGCGGAGTCAACGATCCCCATATACGCGTATCAACGGCTGCGATCACCGGCGATGTCGCGGACGTTGCGCGCGAGATCGCGGTTGCGTCTCAGGTAGGTCGCACGAAGCGCTGAGACCGATGCGAGCACGCGACGCACAGCCAATCGCTGCTCATGCGAAGCCCACCGGCCTACCGCCTGGCGCCGTGCGCGAGCAGACTGAGCGTGGCCGCCACCCCACACGGCCCTTCGGATGAAGGAGACAATGATGTCGCATAGGACCTATAGCGTGAGCGAGATTGTCGGAACGTCGCCCGACGGCACCGACGCGGCAATCCGCAGCGCGCTGGAGCGCGCGTCGGCGACGGTTCGCAACATCGAGTGGTTCGAGGTGGTGTCCACGCGCGGCCACGCAGACGAGAGCGGTGTGTTGCACTTCCAGGTGACGCTCAAGGTCGGCTTCCGCCTCGAAGACCCCTCGTGAGCTGAGCACCGAGCGGCCTCACTCGAGATGGGCGTCGATGAAGTCCCGGATGCGTTGGACGTGCTCGCACGTGAGCCCGACGTGCAGCTGCGGGCGCAGGATCAGGTGCGGGATGCCGAAACGCGTCTCGACGCGGCGTGCCGTGCCACTGGCGGCTCGGTCGTCGGCCCAAATCACGGCCTGGGGTTGGATCTGCTCGACGTAGGCGAGGAGGCTACGGCTGCGCCAGCCGCTGCGCGGCCAGTCGACCCACGGCACGAGCGCACCGCTGAGGCGGCCACGTAGCGGCGACTCGTTGGCGAGCCAGTCGAGCTCAGCGTTGCTCGAGGCCCACGAGGTCAGCCAGGCGACCTCGACCCCTGGGCGTCTGGCCTGCTCGTCGAGCGCGTGGATGACCGGCTCGTCCAACGGCAGCACGCGTGCCCAGCCGGGGTCGTCGCGGTGTTCGTCGTACTCGTGGTCGCGGAGAACACGTGAGATCGTGCCGTCGACGTCCAGCACCATGAGAACGGAAGTCACCGTTCCTCCTGCTCACCCGATTCGACGATCTTCTCGTGAAGGTGCGTCTCGCACAGCGTCCACGTCCACATCCGGATCGTGTATTGCTTCGCCGGCGCCCCACACTCTTCGCAGGTCTCGATGCTCTCCCACGACGCGGCGAGGATCGCTTCGTCGAACGCAGGCAGGTGCAGCGACCCGTCCGCGGACGGATACGCGTAGTACGACAGCGAGCCGAACTTCGACTTGCACTGGTGCAGCACGTAGTCCGGGGCAATGGCCGCAAGCTGCTCGTCGAGACGCGCCAGTAGCGAATACCAACCGGAGCCGACATCGATCCACGCGGGCCAGCCCGGCGCGAACCGGTCGACGATCCGACGGATCGCGGGCGGGAAGTCCTCAGTCATGAGCTCACTCTCTCGATGCTCGCGGGGCGGGCGAACGCGGTGTCACGCGGAACGATAGATCTCACGACGGACACCAGCACGTCCGCGGGCGAGCTGGCGCTGCCGGGATCGTTCCCGGAATTGTCGCCCGACGCGAAGGCTGCCGGTGACGTCCTTGTCCCAGCTGATCAGCGCACGACGCCGCCACTCGATGGTCACGTGTCCGCGGAAGCCGGTGACGGCGCGCCGGCGCGCGAAGAAGTCCAGCCCCGGCGGGAACGGTCCGGGCAGCCCGTTCGAGTCGGGGAGCAGATGTGCGAAGAGCTCCGAGAACGTCGGCCCGGCACCGGTACGACGCCGGGTCTGGGCGATGAAGATCGCCGCGGAGAGGGCCCATTCGTCGGCGGTGTCGTCGCCCGTGAACTCCTCGAAGAGGTAGACCCATTGCGCCGGTGGCGGGGCCGAGATCCCCCGCCACCAGATCGGATACGGGTCAACAGCCACGTCCACCATCACCTTCGCGGTCGCACGCACGGGCCGGGCCCGCGACGCGACCGAAGGCCATCGGGACCGGCAGCACACGTGCAAGGGCAGCGGAGAGATCCGACGGAGACGATGATTGTTTCGTATGGCCTCACGAATTATGCCATACCGAATAGGCCATACGAACGAGCATCGGTCTCGAGCCTTGATGGGTGGCCAGGCGTGACGATGACATCGATGCGCAATGGAGTGCATACGTCCAGCGGCTCGCGACCGCCCTCCGCCGCGCACGCGAAGAGGCCGGCCTCAGTCAAGAGGACGTCGCATACCGCGCCGGACTCACGCGCTACACCTACCAGAAGTACGAGAAGGGCGAGTCGCGGCCGGCCACCCCTGCCAATCCGACACTTCGCTCGATCCTCGCCTTATCCCAGGTCCTCGACATCCCCCTCGCGGATCTCGTCCCCGACGACGCGCCGGACCTCCGCAACCGCTGACCGAAACGCATCACCGCGGGTTCAACGAGCTGGCCGCGCTTGCGCCGTTACCACGGAGTTGCGATTTTCGCAATCTTCTGCGAAGCTGGGAAATATGGAAGCGGGGGGCCTCATCGGGCGTGTCACAGAGGTGCTCACACGCAGCGGTCTCAGCAAGAAAGAGTTCGCCGATCGAATCGGGATCGACGGTTCGAAACTTGCGAAGTCGCTCGCCGACAGGCGTCGTTTCACGTCGCTCGAGCTGGCACTGATCGCGGAGCTCGACGGGACGACAGTCGATTGGCTGCTGACGGGCGATGCGACGCGGGAGATCGTGTTCGCTCATCGTGCGGCCGAGCACGCCGTCGAAGCCGGCGACCTCGTGGGCCGCGAGGCGATCGAGCAGTTGGTCGAGCGCGCTGAGGGCCTGACGTTTCTGGGGCGTGAGCTCCCGGCGCCCGATCTGCCGCGGCCGCCGTCTGGTCGTGGCTGGCTGAAGCAGGCGAACACCCTCGCTTCGCGCTATCTCGAGGCCTTCGGCGGGCCAGTCGGTGGCTTGTCGAACACGGAACTGATCGGTCGCATCGAGGATCGGTTCGGAATCGATGTCGTCGTCACCGATCTTCCGGATTCATGTGACGGTCTCTCCTTCTCCGATGGCGGCGCGCGCGCGATCATCCTCGCGACGACTGAGGCGCCCTTCCGCCAGCGGTTCACACTCGCCCATGAGCTCGCGCATGTGGCGTTCGGCGACTCGCATGACGAGGTCATCGAGGAGCGGCTGTACGCGACGAAGACGACAACGGAGAAGCGGGCGAACACCTTCGCCGCCACGTTCCTCGCCTCGCGTTCGGAGATCCTCGACGTCTGCGGTGCCCGCAGCCCGGTGGACGCGTTCGATGAGCTGGTGCTGCATTTCCAGTTGTCGCCCGATTCGATGTCGTGGCGGCTATTCAACGAAGAGATGATCGATGCGCCCACGCAGCGGCGACTTGCCGGCACGACCGCGCGGTCGATCGCGATGCGCGCGGGACGCGCTGCTGAGCACACGGACCGGGCACGCCTCGCCCAACACGCGCGACCGGCGCAGCGACTCGTCGACGCCTACCTGGAGGCCTACCGCGACGGGCTCACGACACTTCGCCCAGCCGCCAGCCTGCTCGGCATGTCCGTGGACCAGCTCGCCGCATACTTCGTCGAGAGCGCATCGGAGGACGACGTCGCCGCGTTCGAGGTCGACGACTGAGCGGCCGTGTCGAAGTTCCTGTTCCCCGACAACTCCGTCGTCGTCAGTTTCGCGCATGCGAATGAGCTCGCCATCCTTCGCCAGTACCTCGGCGACAGCGGGCGCGTGACCGAAGCCGTGTCGCACGAGATCGCGATGTCGGCCAGACTGACTCCGCACCTCGCTGAACTGGATCAGGCCGAATGGTTCGGTGAACCGATCGAGATCTCCGGGCCCAAGAGCATCCGCGCGGTCGAAGGCCTGCGTGTCGCGGTCTTCGGTGGCACGAAGGCGCAGCCGCTTCAGCACCTGGGCGAAAGTCAGACCCTCCACCTGCTGAAGGAACACACCGAGTACCGGGAGTCGTATTGGCTCACGGAGGATCGTGACGCGTACAACTTCGCCGTCGCACAGCAGATCACTACTCGGGACATCTTTGGTCTCCTGGGCGACATGGTTGGCTTCACCGAGCTCAGCGCAGATCGAGCATTCGAAGTCGCACAGGCGATCCTCGATTCCGACCGGCACCTGTTGCGCGTGCCGACGTCACCGAACGACTTCATCAAGTAGACCGGCCCGGGGCTGGTGCCTCTGTTTCAGGCGTTACCGTCGGCAGTGTCGATCACAGGGATGGAGCGGATGTCGACGACCTTGCCTCGCTGGCCCAGCGTGCGCAGAAGGCGGTCGCGCTCGTCGGTGACCAGCATCAACGCCGTCGCGTAGGCGTCTAGGCGACCCCTCAGCTCGTCCCGCTCCGCCGTCACGCGGCGTCGACGAGCGCTCTCGGCCTCGAGCTCACCGCGGAGGCGGTCCACCTCGGGCTTCGTGCGATTCAGCTCACGGGCGCGTCGCTGGAACTCGGTGTTGATGTCCGGATTGTCGTGCGTCAGGCGGTGCCGCTTCACGCCGGCCACCTCCACAAGCCGGACGCCAGTGAGTGGGCCCGGAAGTCGCCCTTCCAGAAGATCCTCGGCGGCACGCTGCAGCGCAGCGCGCGTCTCGTCTGCGGTCGTCATCTCGCGGGGGTCCTCTCGTGTTCAGCAATGGTGGCGTCGTGGTGGGCGATGAGCGCCTGAGCGCGTTGGTGCCGGATAGGCGGCGCGAGCCGGTCGGCTTGAAGTTGGGCGGAGATCTGCTTGAGTTGCGCGATGTCGTCGTCCGTTCGGGCGATGTTTCGACAGGCGGATCGGCAGTTGCCGAGGACAGGCTCGGCGCTGTCGCGCGCGCACAGCGCGGTCTCAGCGTTGTAGACGCAGTGCATGCCCTCACCGGGGTACACCTGCAGGTTCGGGTTGCGCAGGAGTGTGCGTGCCTGACGGTGTGTCGGCACCGGGCGACCCGCGAAACGGGCGGTCGTCGCAGCGGCACGATCGGCGAGTCCCGACGCGGCCGGACCGCTGATGCGGCCGCCGTCGATTCGGTAGCTGTCGATCTCGCTGAGGTGCTCGTATCTCTCGAGCCAACGCTCGAACGCGAGCTCGTCCGGGAAACCGGAGGCGTAGTTGCCTCCGTATCCCTGGGTGATGAGCGTCGCGATGTGTCCGTACTGGACGGCCGCCGCGACGAGCCCGCGGGGCCGGCGGACGATGTGCCAAGCGAGGGTCCGACGCAGTCGGCGCGCGTTCACCCGTCCGTGCGGGTCATCGGGGATCAGGTCTGCTCTGCCGTTCGCCGTCGCGTACTCGTTCACCCAGCGGGTGAAGTCGAGAATGTCCGTTCCCATCTGGCTGGTGGTGCGCGCCTCGCCATCGCGCAGGTTCGACTGCGGCGTGATGCCGCGCAGGGCCTGCGGTCTCACGTGGATCGGGAACAGCAGCTGGTGGTCGTTGATCTGCTCCAGGATCTGCACGGCTCGGGCGGCGGTCGGGTGCACGACCCACGGGTTCTCGCGGATGCGCCCCTCGGGTTCCTTGCTACCCGTGCTGTCTCGAACGCCTTTCCAGCGCCGTCCCTTGATCGTCCAGATGTTGCTCTGGGCGTCGAAGTCGAGGCATCCGCGCTCGAGGCTGAGCACTTCGCCGGCGCGCATTCCGGACAGGTAGCCGATCACGAGGAAGCAGGCGGTCTGCAGCCAGGTCGCGAAGCGTGGGGCGTCGGCCCACGCGATCGGCTTGTCGCGCCACGGCCTGCCATCAAGCGATCCGGTGCAGCGGATCGGGAGGTAGGCGTCGTCGTCGATCGGAAGCCCGAATCCCTCGATGAGCGACCGCGCGGTGCGCACCCGGGTATCGCTGACGCGTGCGATGCGTCCGATGTGGGACCAGTTCACCGACCGCGAACCGCCGGCGGCGACGCGGCCAGGTAGTCCGACGCCGGCATCACGCAGCAACTCGAGCGCGCGGACGATGTTGGCACGGCCCTCCGCGTGAGACAGGATCTGCGTCGGTTCGCTGTTCACGGGGCGATGCCGGTACTCGCGGACGATCAGCTCACGGTAGAGGCGGAACGCCGCGACGATGTCGTCGCTGAAGTCCTCGACGAACCGTCCTGCCCATGCGATGAGCGGAACCAGTGTGGCGTCGCTGATCCGTGGCGTCCTGCTGCCCGCTGTCGAGCGCGGTGGCGCGATCAGGTCGAACGCCCTGTCGCCGTTCCAGGGCATCTCATCCGGCATTCGCATCGGGGCGTCCAGCAGGTCGCGGTGCGCCCAGAGCCGGCGGATCTCGGTGAGCATCTTTCGTGCGCGGTCGAAGCTCAGCTCGCGTCCGAGGTCAACCACGAGCTCATCCAGTCGCAACGGATCGAGCTGCGCGAGGTCGGTGATGCCCATGAGATCGAAGCGGGCGAGCAGCGCGGCCAGGCTGCTCTTGATCAGCGAAACGCTGCGCATCGAGAGTCGAGCTTCCGGCACGGCGCCGGGGATACCGCGAGGGCTGCCGTTGATAAGCATCCAGAGGTAGGCGCGCACCGTGGGTTCCCACCGATCGTTGAACACCGCGAAGTTGATGCTCACGCGTGCGGAGTGGTCTTCGAAGACGGCGGGCGTCAGATCCCATACCGCGTCGTCGTATCGTGACAACGACGCGACATCGGTTCCAGGCCGATACGCGCGCTCCTGCAGCACGAGTGTCTGCGGCGAGATCGCCGCCGCGCTGATCCCCCTCATCGCAGATCCCACCGTCCGTCGAGCAGCTGATCGATCAGACCCGCCGTCTCAGAGGCGGCACCGTCGTCTTGGGGAGCCCCCGGCATGCGCTCAAGCAGGTCAAGGACCCGACCGTGCGCGGTGCCGAATCTAGCCTCCCACTCGACGGGGAGCATCTCCGCTCGACGAGCCTCGAGTCGATCGCGCAGGACTCGCTGGATCGGAACGTGACGAGGTTCGACTCTGGCGTTCGAGCAGCCCAGGCAGAGCAGGAACGAAGCGGTGCACGCGTCGCCGGCCCGGCTGTATGGACTCGTCGTGTTCGACACGCACGCGGTCGCAACGGTGTCGAGGCGCCCTGCGAGCAGATCGGCGAGGGTCTCGACGTCGACGCCGATCACCGCCGCGACGCCCTCCGGGTCGGTCGACGCGGCGGTGACTTGTTCGGGCGTCAGAGCCGTGACCCGCGCTGCCGTCTGCACTCGCTGCATCTCGTCGTCCAGTGCATCGGCGACCACACGCTGGTTCGAAGCGAGAGCCGCGGGGTCCTTGCTGAGGTACGTGTCCGCGAGGGTCGCCGGGGTGTGATCCACAGGCCGTTGCCGTAGCTCGAGGAACGAACGGCGAATGCGCATCGTGTCGACACCAGCGTGTGTCTGGCCCGAGTGCGACCAGATCAAGCGGCGGCGATGCCCCGCAAGCTCGGCAAGCGGCCGGCAGAGCGCCGATGTGCGCGCGCCAGAGAAACCGACGAAGAGCCTCCGACTGCCCGCGATATTGCGCGAGCGGCTGCCGAGCTCGAGGACGATCCGGTAGATACCCGCGGGTGAAGCGAAATCGTCATCGCCTGCCGAGGTTTCTTCCCAGACGTCACTCGCGTCGAACGCGAGGTTGAGCTCTGCGCGATAGCGCCCTCGTCGCGGCTTGCGCGCGTCTGTGAGAACCATCGCGGACTCAGCCCGTTGGTCGTCAGCTCGATGATGATCGGCTGTCAGCTCAAGGAGGGTGCCGATGTTGTGGCCGGTTAGGCATTGCATCAGCACGGCGGCGGCGGCCATCTCTTGCATTGAAGGCAGAAGTTCCCGCGCGATCATATGAGACCGCGGTACTGCTTGGAGGCCCTTGGCTGTGCGCGGCACATCCCCCTTCTTTCCCAGCGTCCAGAGCACGAAGTCCCTATCCGTCTCGAGCACACCGGAGGACAGCACGCCGGCAACTTCGGCTTCGGCGGCCTGCACGCGCGTGAGAGCCCCGCGCACGATCGCACGCATGGAACGTCGAATCGAGCGGAACTCGGACGCGGTGTAGGCCTCAATCCGCTGCTTGTGCGGGACCGCGCGAAGCGGGCTGAGCAGCAGCTCTCGATAGGCTGTCGGCACGCTCGAATCGCCGCGCAGCACCACCCGCAATGCGAGCAGCTGCTCGTACGACTGCCTGTCCCGTTTGAAGCGCAATTCTCGCAGGTGGGCAGTCCGAAGCTCGGTCGGGCTGGAGGGGGCGTCCGGGTGGGCCGCGAGGTACCTCGCGTATGACCTGAGGGTGCTGTGTAGGAACATCGCCGATCCGATCGTGCGGCGGCTGCCACCGGGCCCCGTGGCGCGCGCGTACCCGCGCGCGAACGTCTCAGAAAGCGCTCGCGCCACCGGGAACTCATGGAAAGCGAACTCCTTCTTCCGCCCCGTGCGCTCTTCAAACACCGTCACGACGATCCGCTCGCCGTCGATGTGGAGCGTCTCGGGCCGCGCATAGTTGCCCTCCGGGAGCACTGCGCGGCTCATCGCACCGCCTCTCGCCGTTCATCATCGGAGATCAGGCGCACCCGCGAGTCGTCCCTCAGCACTTGCAGCAGCAGTTCGGGGTCGAGATCCGCCCGCCCGTACTCGAGCAGTGCCCGCACGTCCAAGGAGCGGAAGGGCTCGAGGTAGATGGCGCGCGTCGTGTTCACATCGGCGTGGCCGAGCATGGTCTGCACGAAGCTCCATGCGTCGCCGAATTGCTCGCGGAAGTCCTTCGCGCGTTCGGCGCCCTCGGAGCCCCAGCGCCGTTCCCAGATCAGCCGCGCCACGGCGTACCAGCGCAGGGCGAAGCTGTGACGGAGCATGTGCGGCTCGCAGTGAAGGTTCTCGACGCCGGCCTTCGCGACGCGCGCGTTGGCCCGCCCGAACGCTGGATACCAGGCACGCTTCGCCCTGGGCGTCCCGTCCTCGTTCAGCCACAGTTGAGCCGGCTCGAGACCCTCTGGCGTTTCGATGAACAGCCGGAGGCGCTCCCGTGGGCGGATGTCGTGCAGCGGAACCACCCGTGCAGCGCCAGCCTCGCGACCGCGCATGCGGGCATACCCGCTCGGTGCCGAATCTACGATCGTCACTCCATCAAGCCGATCGTAAGCCCCCATGCGCTGCGCCTTCCGGACGGCATCTGCGCGCTCCGTCTCCCGATACAGGGCGATTGCGTCCACAGCCTCCCGGCCGATCCAGTACGCCCGGGAGCGGCTCGTCTTCGCACACGCTGCGGCAAGCCTCTGAGTGCCGAACCGTTGCCCCTCGCGCAGGATCGCGAGCTCGGAGACCAATACACTCGACAGCTCCTGGAGCCGCAGCCCCGTGCTGTACAGACCCTCGACGAACGCGGCATCACGTGACTGCGACCTCGGCCGCCACCTGGTGCGCTCCTTCCCCTCACGCGTCAGTCCATGCACCCCGAGGTCGCGCCAGAGCCGGAAGGCGCCCGGCGAGAGCCATTTCACGTCCGCCTTCCGCACCGTCGACGGGCGGTAATCCGGACTGATGCCGGTACGGCTCACACGCTGCGACCCCCACGCGACGCTACCCGCCACCTCGAAACCCAGCGACGGACCGTCGAGGTGTCGCGCCGCCCACTCGTAGAACGACGACATCGCCGCGAGGTCGACGGACCAGGTGCTGCCCGCGATCGGCCGAGGATTGCGCGGGTCGGTGCGCCGCCAGAACTTGAAGTCCAGCAGATCGTCCTCGGTGACATCTTGCCAGTCGATGCCCTGTCGACGAAGGAAGTTGATCCAGATGAGCAATGAGTGGGCGTACTTCCGGTTCGTGCCCTCGGAGCGGGTGCGCATGCGCGCGCCCGAGAAGAAGCGGTTGAGCGCCGAATGCAGCGTCCCGTGGTCGTCGACGAAGAACGGGCGGCCGACCGCCGCTCGGTGACGGTCGGTGATCTCAGGCACCGCGGCGAGCAGGACAGGGTCGTCCGCTCGCATCTTGAGATCGGTCACGAAGTGGAGGTTCCAGGCGGCGGTTCGAGGCACCCGGCCAGCCTCACTGCGATGACAGAATCCGACCCACGCAACACGCCGGAACGGGGGTCAGAAT
>NZ_SJYZ01000027.1:0-39673 GCF_004337555.1 Microbacterium sp. PI-1
CCAGAACCCGGACCCGCAGCCGGCAAGCCGGCCGCGGGTCCGGGTTCTGGTCATGGCAGAGGAACCCTCGGGGCCCTCGCTGCGCTCGGTTCGCGGTGGTCGGCGCGGCGGCGAATGATGCCCGAGGGGCAGCCGGAATCGGCGAGTGGTGGTGTGCTTGCTCAGCGGTGGAGGACGGCAGCGTTGATGCGCTCGAGGGCGCGGTCGACCGGCGTCCAGGGGCGCACGATCTCGTCGACGGCCTCCTGGGTGAGCCCGATGCTCTCCATCTGCCAGGTGATGCAGAGACGCCCGTCCTCGAGGTACATCGGCCGACCATCGTCCCAGCTTGAGTAGATCCCGATCGCTCTCGTGGCATCTCGTGCTCGCATGCGGACGTCGGTCTCGACGACCTCTACGACCACCGCGCCGGGGGCGCACCAGGAGACGTCATGGCCGGCAAAGTCGGGGTCTTCCTCTACGGCTCCGATCGGCTGGATCCGGTAGAGGGTGCCACGGGAGGTCAGAGCGCCCGATGGTGTGATGACCTCGGTTTGGAATGCGTAGGCGCGGGCGAAGTCCTGGTTGGTGGAGAAGTAGACGCGATCGGTGCGGGAGACGATGCCGAGCTCAGGGCGATCGCGTGGCGTGTAGGCGATCGGTATGCGCGCTGCAGCTGCGTCGGTCGGGCTGAGCAGCTGGGATCCGACCTGGATCCCAGGGAACCCGCCGTGCCAGTAGGTCGGTTCGGTTGTCATGGTGTGGCGTTGCCGAGTTCTGCGGCCGCGGTGTTGGCGTTGCGGTTGCCGCTGATGAGCTCGAGGGTTCGCAGGCGTCCGAGAGCGTTGGCGAACCCGCCTCCGCTCGCGGTGTATCCGGCCCGCTCGGCGATCTCCTCGTTGGTCAGCGAGGCGGGCCATGCGTCGACGAGGGTGGAGAGGATGGCGCGTTCGGCTTTGCCGAGGCGGGAGAGCCAGTAATCCACGAGCTGCGGGCCGGTGGGGAGCGGATCGTATGAGCCGAGAGCGTCGACGCCTTCGGCGGTGATTTCGAGGGCGTCCCTACCGCCGACGATGCGGCCGGAGCTGCGTAGCTTCCCGAGGGCGTTGGCGAATCCGCCTCCCTTGCTGCTGTACCCGGTGAGGAGAGCGACCTGGGTGCTGCTTCGGGTGCCGTGGGTGGCGAGCGCGGTCAAGATGGCACGTTCGGCCTTCCCTAGCCCCGATGAGGTCGTGGTGGATTCCTGCGGGGTGCGGGGCGCAGCGGGAGGAGCAGAGGCTGCCGGAGCGGCGGGAGTCGGTGCCGGCGTCATCGTGGGGGCCACAGCTGAGCGAGCGGGTGCCGGCGCCGCGGCGGCTGTCTGGATCCGCTCGAGCTCGGTGGTGGCGTGGGCGATCTTCTCGCCGGCGTCGGTGAGGAGTCCCTGCGCGTGCTCGAGCAGTGCCTGGGCCCGGTCGAGACGCTCGCGATCGTCTTCGGTCAGCGTGGGCACTTCGACGCGGATCTCTACAGGGGTGGTCGTGGCAGTCGTGGACAGCTGCGCCCGCAGTCGCGAGATCTCCGCGCGCAGCGCGGCGGGGTTCTCGGCTGCGGCCTTCTCGATCGTGGCGGTGATCGCGGCGCCGAGCTCGTCCAGGTCGATCGCCGCGCGGGCCTCGGGGACGAGCCGGGCGACCTGGCCGACCTTGGGCGTTGCGGATGAGTCGAAGGTCTCACGCGCTCGGACGTCGACGAGCTCGAGGATCTCGAGCCAGGAGGGTGACCACACCCACGCCCGCCCGGTGGGGAGGCTGGCGAGGGTCTTCTTGACTTGTGCGGCCTGGTCCTGGTCGGCGTGGAGGCGCACCCACTCGTCGATCGCGGCGACGTCGCGCGGGCCGGTGAGCCCGTGGGCGATGAGGACTTCGATCTGGGTGAGCACGTCCTTGTTGAGCACGGCGGGACGCTGCGTGACGAGCGTCGTCCCCAGTCCGCGGGCGCGGCCGCGGCGGACGAAGTCTTCCATTGCTCCCAGCAGCGGAGCGCCCTCGGCTCGAGGGTTCTGTGGGGCGAGCTCGTCTGCCTCGTCGAACACGACGTGCAGGGGGCTGCGGTTTCGGTGGTAGAGCTCGGTCACGAAGGCGGTGAGGAATCGGCGGGCGGCGGCCTTGGAGAGCAGGGATGTGTCGATGACTGCGGAGATCCGCCGGTCGACGATGACTTCGGCGATGACGCGGCCGGAGCTCTCCTCGAGGGGCACGTCTGCGTGGGAGCCGCCGAAGACGACGACGGGCAGGCCTGGTCCGTCGCCGGAGCTGTTGGAGCGCAGTCCCCACCACACGCCGACCGTGTCGACGACGCAGACAGGAACGCCGAGCTTGACGAATTCCTCGACGATGACGCCGGCGGTGTTGGTCTTGCCCTTGCCGCGCCGGCCGAGGATCGCGATCGCCTCGGTGGCGAGGTCGACCGGAAGCGACAGGTCGGCTCCGAGGCGGATCGGAGTCGCGTCGACCAAAGGGTCGGTCGTGGATGCCGGCGCCGTCACGAGGGATCCCGGGTGGTCTTGCGGATGCTGGTGCGCGCCCGCTTCCGGTAGGACTTGATCGGCTTGCGGGGTGCGTCGTCGAGGAACGCCTTGCCGGCGCCACTGGCGAGCTTGGTGTTCCGCAGCTGCACGCGGTAGGGGTAGACGTCCTCGAGGATCTCGCTGCGGGCGGCGATTGCTGCCCAGTAGCTCGGGAAGGTGGAGATCTCGACGATCTGTCCGCCGGCGGCGAGTCGCCTGGTGGCGTCACGATCGCGGTCGGTTCGCGCCATCCGCAGGGTCTGTACGGGCATGTCTTTGATCTTGATCACGGCCAGATCCCACGGCTCGAGGTAGCCCTTGTACCCCCAGAGCGCCGTAGCGTTCTCGGGCTCCTCGGCGATCTTCTTCACGGCGCCGCGGGCGTAGACGAGATCCTTCCGCTCCTGGTCGAAGGCGCCCTGTGGGGGGCGGACGAGAGCGATGACGCGAGAGAACCGAGTCGGTGGGACGCCGTTGCGGATCCAACGGCGGATCGTGCCTTCTGAGACGCCGAGCGCCTGGGCGGCGGTACCCGCGTCGACGTGGCCGAGGCGGTTGTAGCTGCTGAGCGCTGCCGCCAACACCCGGCCGAGCTTGCGAGCGCCCCATGCGTCTTCGAGGGCCTGGACGTCCGCGCTCTCGGGCGTGAACCACAGCGGTGCCGTGGCATCCTCGGGCGGTGCGGTAGTGTCCATGATGCTCGAAGCCCAATCAGTGAATGTGACATTCACAGTCTAGCGGCGTGCCGGCGCTGCCGTCCATCACCGGGGCCTACTTCTTGGGCTTGCTGGCGCGACGCTCGGCGGCAGCGGCGACCGCGGCTTCGGTCGCTCCCTTGCGGTGCGTGGTGGCCTTCCGGGGCGCGCTCTCGGGGCGGTTGGCGTTCAGTCGAGAGGGAGCCTTGCTCTCTGCGATCCGCTGCGCGATGAAGGCGTCGGCCTCTTCCTTGATGAAGAGCGGGCTCCGCGAGGTCTCTGGGGCGACGGACTTGGGGAAGCCCTCTTTGCGCTGGCTGCCCTTCGCGGTCGCGTAGACCCGGACGGTCTGGGGTGTGACGTTGAGCTTCTCGGCGATGTAGGCGTAATCGACGAGCTCGGGCATGTTGGCCATCCGAGATAGTCCTTTCGTTCTGTGTCTGCTCGAGCCACGCCGGATAATAGCGTGACATTCACTTACGTCATGGTAGTCAGGCGGAGCGGCTCGAAGCCACCGGCGCGCCTGCTCCTGTGCGAGCTAAGCGACGTCGACGCCGCGGTGCCGGAGGACGTGGCCGACGAACTCGGATCCGGTCTGGGCGTAGAGGTCGCGCAGCGCCGGCGTGGAGACAGAGTCGCGGGGCGTGCGGGGAAGCTCGAGCTGGTCGAAGAGAGCGAGCTGCAGCTGACGTCGGCTGCGCAGATTGAGCTCGCGACCGAGCGCAGCGAATGCGTTCTCTGCGTGGGTGGTCGGGGCTGCGGTGGTGACGGTCATGGTGTGGATCCTTCGCCTGCTGGTCGGTTGTCGGTGGGGCGCGGTATGCGGGGCGACGCCGGTATCAGCGCCACTCGACGCCCTTGATGCCGTGGAACTGCCAGCCGTCGACGTAGCGGGAGTCGTATAGACCGGTGAGGAAGTCTGTGGCGCCGGCATCGCCGCCTCGAGTCCACGCCTCGTAGAGCTGCTGCTGCTCGAATGGTGACATGTCGAGGTTGCTGTAGCGCTCGGAGACGTACTTCTTGTCGTTGGGGTCGGATGAGGGGCCTTGCAGCGCGTTGACGCGGATGGTGCGGGGTCGGGTGGGTAGCTGGGCCTGGACGCGCTTGGCGAGCTGACCGCGGCCGCGCTGAGTGGTGACGGACTGGCGGACGCGCTTGGTGATCTCCTTCGAGATCTCGGCACGCGGGTTTGCCGCGCCTCGCGCCCAGCGCTGCACGGTGCGCTGGGAGACGCCGAGCTTGTCGGCGGCGAGCTTGGTGGCGATCGGGAAGCGGTCGCTCTTGCCGGGGAAAAGGAACTTGAGCATGGCGCGGGTGTCGGGGTGCTCGGCACCGTAGTCGGGGATCTTCTGTCCGGTGAGGCCCTCGAAGATCGCCTTCATCTGCCGGGCCTGGGCCTGCTTGCTTAGTGCCATCAGATCAACTCATCCAGGTGCTTCTTGCCCTTGTAGGAGCCCTCGCCCGTGAGGAACTGGGCGTGATGCTCGAGGGTGTCGGTTCCCTCGTACTTGTACTGGCCGAGCCCGCGGCCGAACCACTTGGGGTCGCCGGGCCAGGCGTCGGCAGCCTCGATCGTGTCGCTGGTGTAGACGACGGTGTCCTTCTCGATCGCGACCGGCCACCGGCCGGATGTCTCGGCGTTGCGGAGGACGCGGCGGATGATGTTGGCGCGGGACTTCGCGACGATCATGTCGTGGCGGTGCGGTGCCCAGACGGCGAGCGTGTCGTGGTCGCCGCGGAAGTCCAGCATGCCGATCGCCGCGGCGTACATGATCTTGAGCAGGTCGCGTGCGGCACGGTCGTCAGGATCGGCGGTGTCGAGGGCGGTGCGGGCGTCGCGGACGCGCTTGTACCAGGACTCGAAGACCTTGCCGTGCTGGTCCCACAGCCATGCCTCGTGGATCTCGACGTCGATGTCCATCTCGGCGGCGAGCTCGAGGGTGGGGGTGGTCACCCAGATCTGGGAGCCGATGAAGCCTTCGCGGACGATGCCGCTCGGAGCGAAGATGTTGGGAATCTGCCAGCTGCCGGACTCGGGCACGGTGATCAGCCAGTAGCCCGGCTTGTTCGTGGCCTTGGTGAACTGCAGCGGGCCGGCGTAGTGGGTGGGGGCGCCGATACCGACGTCGGTGCTGGCGGCGGCAAGGTAGGAGCCGCCACGGTCGAAGCCGTGTACCCACTGGTGCTCGAGCTCGGCGCCGACGAGGCGTCGCTGCCAGTTGTAGTCGCCCTCGGCCATCATCTGGTCCTTGATGGTGGTGGGCTTGTCCTGGGGGTAGTAGATCTCGTCGCGCTTGTCCCGGGGCAGCAGCGCGGTCATGAGCTTGGTGCCGGTGGTGCCGGCGCTGCTGCGGTAGGGGAACTTGAGTGCCGCGGTGAACTTCCCCAGTCGGCGAGCGATGGTGGCCGGGTCCGGGTCGCCGTCGAGGATCGTGCCGACGAAGGCGTAGTTCTGGGCGGCGAGGAGGGTGATGTGCGCTCCGACGCTGCGGTCATCCTCCCGCCAGACGTCGATGCTGCCGGCCATGGATCCGTCGCCGGTGAGCGTGAAGCCGGCCTCGGTCGCCTTCGTGATGAACGGGTGCCCCTTGGTGGCATCGCGCAGCATCTTGGGGAAGTCGGAGTCGGTGCCATCGGGCAGGGTGTCCAGCGGGAGGCCCAGAGCGAGGGCGGCGTCCGTGGTGAGGTAGATCTGGCCGCGCTCGGTCTTGCGAGCACCGTTGGTGCCCTGGTTGATGCGGGTGCCGAGGTTGATGTCGGTAGCGAGGCGGGCGAGCTGGCCGGCGTGCTCGAGCTGACCGTTGATGCGGATGAGCTCACCGTTGGAGAGCCAGAGCCCGTCCGTGTGCAGCACGCCCAGCGGAGCTCGGAAGGTCTCGTCGCGGGCGGCTGCCGGTGCGGGCGTTGTCGCGGCGCTGTTGCTTCCCACGGGTGCGGTGGCAGCAGGAGCCGGCGCCGCCGGTGCGGGTGCGGTCGGTGCGGCCGCGGGGTCTTCTACCGGGATCTCGGGTGCGTCAGGGTTGGGGAAGTCGGTGGGGCCTTCGTCGTCGAACAGTGCCGGGAAGCCGCCCTCGGGTGCGTCTCCCCCATCACGGCCCTCGTCGACGGGACCGTTGTCGTCCGGGTTCTGGCCAAGCAGAGCCCACAGCGGGATGTCCCACACGCGCTGCTGCATGGTGCGCCCGATGCGGCGGTTGACGCTGCGCTTACCGGCGGCGTCGGTGACGAGCCAGCCGTGCGACTGCAGTGAGGAGGCAAGAGAGACCTTCGTCTCGCTGAATGCCTCGTCGGCACGCTGCGACATCTGGTTGGCGACGCTGATGACGGTGGTTGGAAGCAGGTAGAGGCGATCGCCGTTGATGATGCCGATGCGCTGTCCGTTGGGGCGCCACTGGGGGTGCATGCCGGTGGACTGGTCGACCCAGCCGAGGGCTGCGGCGTCGTCGGGGACCGCCCCGTCGATGCCCGACAGGTGGGCGTTGCCGTTGGCGATCGCCTCGCGCAGGTACTCCATGAGCTGCTCGGCGGGATCCGAGGCCGAGGAGTCCTGCAGGCTGATCGCTTCGGCGATCCCGTCGCGGGCCCAGCTGTAGAAGTCCTTGGCTTCGTCGGCGGTGATGACGTCGAGGTCGCGGAGCATCATCAGCATGATCACGATGCCGCGGTCGAGGGTGACGGCGGACTGCACGAGGCGATCGTGGAGACCGTTGTGACCGCTCTGGCGGGGGATGCGGTTGCGCCAGTAGGTCTGCGTGCACAGGCGGTGGTCGACGTCCTCTTCGGCCTGGGTGAAGTCCTCGACGAGCTGGTCGCGCCGTCCGGCGACCCACTGCACGAGGGCGGCACCGATCGTTGCGCGGGCGTAGCGGTTGTGGCGTGACTCGAGGCGTCCGAAGATCTCACCGCCGTCCTTGACGGTGGCCGGGTCTAGGGGCAGGTTGACGATGCGCGAGTCCGCGGATCCCTGAGCGGAGAGTTCGCCGGACGTGATGATGCTGGCGACGATCGGGCGGTCTGCCTCGGCTCCCCCGCGCTGCTTGCCGCGCAGGCGCCCGATGCCGTTGAACACGGTGCGGCCGAGAGCGCTGATGCGCCGGATGGCGCCCTTCGCGTCGCCGTCCGGGGCGAAGTCGTCGACGATGACGGGCATGTGGCTGATCGAGCTCAGAGTGCGCTGCAGGCCGATCGTCGTGGCACCGCCGGCGGCACCGGAGATCAGGCCCTTGGTCATGTAGGTCAGGTTGGGGGCGAAGTACTGCACGGCGAGACGGCTGTGCGAGCTCTTGTACGACGCGAACCCGCCCACCAGGTGCAGGATGATCGGTCCCGGCATCACCGGAGCGGTCCAGGCGTGGCCGAGCAGCGGGGCGACGACGCGAGCGGGAAGCTCAGACTCGCGCAGCGAGATCGTGCCGTCGATCCATGCCTGGCGGAGAGCGTCGCGGTCGGTGGTCGGCTCGGGCATGGCGTAGATCTCGGAGGTCTTCTCGACATCGACCTCGACGTCGACGGCGCCGCCCTTGGCGATCGCGCCGGCGGCGTGCACGAAGTACGGCCCAGTCTCGGCGTCACGCCACCCGACCGTGGTGTGCACGATGCTGTGGTCACTCGGCGGCGAGATCGAGCTCATCGCGTCCCAGGCCTGGTCGCGGCCGCGGCGGCTCTGCGACTCGAGGAATCCCGGCCACGGCAGAGCGGTCGACCACGAGCCGTCACGGATCTGGTCTTCCGTGTACTTGAGGGTCTTCGTCTCGGTCTTGATCTGACCGGTCTCGGGGTCGCGCACCGGGTAGCCGCGCTCGTTGAGAACCCACCGGAAGAACTGGATGACATACAGATGCGGGGGGCGTGCGATCTCGGAGTCGGTGCCGTCGTCCTCGATCGCGACGCTCTGCACCTGAGCCCAGCCGCGCATGACCCTGTAGTACTTCTCGGTGAAGCCCTGGCCGTCGTCGGCGGGAACGTACTTCACGAGCACCGTCTGACCGTTGACGACGGCGTAGTCGGTGCCGTGAATGTGGGGGCGCTTCTCCGGGCGCTGCTCCTCGTCGCCGTTGCCGAAGAACACGCCGCCGCCTCCACCGCCGGCGCCGGGGTTGATGGGAGGAGCGGGGGTGGTCTCGACGACCTCGGCGGGTTCGGTGGTGTCGACGTCGGGGCGCAGCAGGGTGAGAGCGCTGGCGACGGCCTGCGGGACGTCGAGTCCGGCGGTGATGTACGTGTCGCGGGCGATGCGGGCGCCCTCGGCGAGTAGCGCCTTGTACTCGGTGAGGGCGTCGCGGCCGCGGGGAGCGAGGGGGGCGTCGTCGAGATCGGGGTCGATCGCCTTCACTCGCTCGAGGCGGTTGAGGGACTCGCGAGCCCACGCCTCGGCGTGCTGCTCGGATGTGCCGCGGTCCTGCTGGGTCTGCTCGAGCTGCGCGGTCGCTTCCTTGAGGCAGACGGCGATGCTGGTACGGCCGTTGACGAGCTTGTCGGCCTCGGACGCTGCGACCAGGGCGCGGGCGTCGTCGACGGAGATCTCGACGAGGCTGTCGACGGTGCCGCCGGCATCCATGTGGTCGGTGAAGTCCGCCTTGCGGTCGTCGAGGTTCGGCAGCAGGATCCGGGCGGGGATTCCGAGCTCTGCCAGCTGCGCGCCGACCGCAGCTGCGCGCTGCGCGCCGGCGGCGTCGTTGTCTACGACGAGGTTGACGCGGCTGCCGCGGAACTGCTCGAGCAGCTCGGCGGGGAACGCCGTGGCGCCGCCGGCGTTGGTGGTCGCGGCCAGGCCTTCGTCGATGGCGCTGTCGGCATCCTTCTCCCCCTCAAGCAGCCAGACGTCGGCGCCGGCGGCGACCGCGGCGCGGATGGCTGCGAGGTTGTAGAGCAGGGGGGCGAAGGTGGCCGGCTTGCGCTTGACCCAGCGTCCGTTGGCGCCGCGGTAGCTCTGCGTGAATCGCTTGTGCCGCTTCCCGTCGACGGTGGTCTCTTCGCGGTGTACTCGCTGCTGGACGACGCCGTTGTCGTCGACGTACTCGTAGACCTTGACCTGGGTCCAGGTGGCACCGGTCAGGTCGGGTGTCGCCGGGGCGAGCTCGTCCTGGGTGAGTCGCGGCGGGAGGGAGGGGCGCTTCGGTCGGGGGGTGTTCGTCCGGGAGCGGCGATCGGCCGGGAGCGGAGCGTCGAACAGGTCGCTGACTGTGAGACCGAGAGCACCGCACACGTCGTGGAGGTTGAACGCCTCACCGCACCCGAAGCAGTGCATCATCACCTTGCCGGCGACGGAGTCGTACCGGACGCTCAGCGAGGGTTGGGCATCCCCGTGCACCGGGCACAGAGCCTTGAACTGATTGCCGCGGCGGGCGGGCTTCCAGCCGCCCCGGTCGAGGGCCTCCCAGACACGGTCGAGCGAGGTCATAACCGTCGTCGCCGGCGTGTACTCGAGCGTCATCGCTGCAGCACACCTCCCCGGCGCGCGCAGCGGAGCCTAGCGTGTGCGGCAGATCGCCGTGCACCAACGCTAGACATCCGCAATAAAGCGGCTACAATCATGCTCATACCCGGATTCTGAATAAGGGTTTCGCGATACGAGGTCTCTTGCCGGAGACCAAGACTCAGCACACTTCACCCCCGCAGGTTTGCCGACCAGCGGGGGTCGTGCTTTTTATGCCGACTTAGGCATGTCAAGCATGTCCAACTCCTGTTCTGTCGCTCGAGCGGCGCGTTCGCGCTCTGCCTTGTCGAGTTCGTCCTTGACGTAGTCGGGGATTTCGAGCCCGGCTTGCTGGGAGACAGCCAGCGCGAGCCAGCTGCTGAGGTTGAGTCCGGCGTCCTTGGCGATGCGCTCGAGGATCGGGTCGTAGTCCTTCGGATACCGCACAGTCCTGACGGCTCGAGGGCCGTATGAACGGCGTCCCGGCTTGTTCGCTGATGCTGGCATGTCCCCGTTCTAGCATGAAGCTGATTCAGAATCACGGATTGCGTCCGTGTGCTGGGCGTGTCGGTCTTATCTCCCATGCCAGGTATAGGCCCACCCACCGACGCTTCGCGGACATGCGGTCCCGAGAAAAGTTTGGGATGCCGCTGTTACACCTTCGGGCTCCTCGCGCGCGTACGCATGTGCGATGTGCCCCTTTGAAAAGGTGTAACAGGTGGTGCGGTCCCGAAAAAACCCAGATCAACCATCCAAAATGGCTCACCACCTTTGAAATCGAAGGTGGTGGGCACACAAGAAAATCCCAGGTCAGACGCTGTTACATCTTTTCGCAAAGGTGGTGAGATTTGCGTCTGAGGTAGGGCAAAAGTGTTACGTACCGGCCAGGTGTAGCGGGAGGCAGACGTGATCAGCTGGCTCGGATGTGTCGAAGGCGTGGCCGACGCGCGCGCCACGGCGGTGCGTTGGCGGGCCAGGTTCGGGCTTGGCTGCTTGTGGGTGCGGCGTGTCGAGCTATCCGAGGATGCTCTTGGAGATCCGCCAGACGCGGACGGATCGACCCTCGATGCGCATGGGGATGGTGCCGGTGTCGGTGGTGAGAAGGCGTGTGCGGCGCAGGGCGCCCGCGATGGCTCGGATGCTCAGGGTCTCGTTGCCGTGGGCTGCTCTGATGAACGAGAGTGCCTCTGCGGGGCGCAGGTAGATGTGGTGCTCGTCGATGCGCCCGATGGGCCACCCAGCTGTCTCGTTGGGGGCCTGCGTGAGTTGGCCACCGAGCTCGAGCAGATACCGGAGGGCAGAGCGGACGGCCCAGGTGATCTGATCGTCCGGGTGGAGCCAGGTTGTGGCGGGTGTGGCCGGGATCTCGAGGGAGAGCGCGCGGAGAATCTCGTCGCCGGCGTACAGGGCGGCGCCGAGTCGGCGTAGGTTGTCCAGCTCGCGGTGCCCGGCGATGCTGAGTGCTCTGTCGTCCACGTCGACGTCGCCGGCTTGCTGGTGGAGGTAGCTGGCGACGTATCGTCGGCCGGCGATCGCGGGCTCGCTGGAAACGGCTTTGAGCACGCGAAGGCTTCGCGGCCGCGCTGGAAGTTCGATCGTGATGATCCGGCTGGCGCTGAGCTCACTGATCGGCTGGTCACCGGTGGCCACGAAGATCGACGGCTCGTGCAGGCGCGAGTGGAAGGCCGCGTAGGTCTCCCCCTCGAGCTGGTCGAACATGCCCGGGCGAGCTCGTGAGCTCGCGGGTGCTGCGTCGTCGACGATGAGGGGCGCGCCGGGCTGCACAGCTTGCTTGATGCCGCTCACTGATGCTCGGGCGATCGGGGGTCGAGGGAGCTCGCCAGCCAGATCCCCGATCGCGCGGGCGAGGGTGCTCTTCCCGGAGCGAGGGCCACCGATGATGAAGACGGGGACGGGAAGCGATGCGATGTGAGAGAACGCGATCGCCCGCAGGAGTCGGTCGACGTGATGGGGGAACGCTTCGCGCAGCGGGTCGATCCCTGCGGCCCAGGCGCTTCGTGCGTGGGCCGCAGGGATGATGTCGCTGGCTGGGGTGCTCATGATCCGGTGTCGCTGTCGGTGCGGATGACGATGAGCTCGTGGCCCTCGGGGATCTGCGCGTAGAGCTGCTCGCGTGCCTGCTCGTAGGTGTCGGCCTCGACGGTGATGCGTTCCGTCGCGGTGCTGCGGATGGTTCCGATGAGGCGCATGTGCGGACCTTAGTGGTGGGGTGCGACGTCAGCTGGCCTGCAGGTGCCGCTCCACGTACTCGTCGAGGGCGGCACGGACGACGTCGGAGTCGTGCTTCATGCCCAGCTGGGCGCGGAGTCGGTCGACGTCCTGTTTGCGGTTCGCGGTGACGCGCACGCGCAGCGTCGGCGAGGATCCTGCTCCGGCTGCAGCGCCGCCGACGCGCGGCCGGCCTCCGACTGCGCGCTGGACGGCCTTGGCGTTGCCCAGCGCTCCGAGGAGCAGCTGCTGCCCGACCGCGGCCGCGTCGGCGCCGTGAGCGCTCTCCCCCGGCGTCGACGTTCCGGTGGGTTGTTCCTCGAGCGCTGCGAGGGCCGCGTAGCGCTCCTGGTCCTTCTTGCTGAGGGTCATCCGATCTCCTCCTCCATCTGCTGGCGGTAGTAGCTGCCGAGCGGCATGACGTGGTAGACCACGAAATCCCCGCTGGGCTTGAGTTCAATGAGCACTTCGATCAGCCGATCGGTTTGTGCGTGTTGGGGGCCGACGAAGACCCGTCGCTTGTTGCGGGAGTCGCCGTCGTTGACCTTGACTCGTTCGCTCGTGTAGATCGCGTTCTGCATGGCGTACAGCGCGTCGCCATGAGGGATCGAGTGCTTGTCCGCTGACTTCGGCCACTCGATTCCCATATCGGTATTGTGCCACAAAACAATGTGCGAGGCGAGCGGCCTGTGGATGATCCTGGATGCTGTCGGGGGCGCGGCGGGATAGCGTCTGCGGATGGACGACGACCTGGTCGCTGGGGCGCAGCCGTCCTGCTGTGGTGTCGTGATGCGGGACCGCCCGGGCGGCTACGGATGCCCTGTCTGCGGTTGTGTGGTGCGGCTCCCCGCGGTCGCTACTCCCCCGGCTTTCGCCGGCGCGAGCATCCATGGCGGGTAGGGGCGTGCTCGTTGAGCTCAGCCGATCGGCTGGATCAGTGTGGGGTCTCTGGGGTCGGCGGTGCGGCTGTTGTTGACGCGCCGGTCGACCCCATGGGTGCGTATCGTCGCGGCGATCGCGCTCGAGCTGGCGTCGAGTTCGTCGAGCAGCTCGAGGCGGTTGCTCTTGGACGCGGCCGCGTCTCCGTCGACGGTGAGCGAGGAGGGGTTGAGCCAGTCGTCCCATAGGTCGCGTGTGAGGAACGCCGGCATCCGGTCGTGAATTTCGCCGGAGGCGTCGCGGGCCTCTCGGGTCACGACGACGAATACCCGTCGACGATCGCCGTCGATCTCGGTTGTCCAGGTCAGGCCGGCGGCGGCGAGGAGTGCGTCATCCTCGGAGTGGATGAAGTGCGGCTGCTTGTCGCCCTTCTCGCCCGTCCACTCGTAGTAGCCGATCATGGGCACGATGCAGCGGGCGTTGGAGAACGCTCCGACCCAGAATCCGGTGGGGAGCTTCTCGATGCGGGCGTTGATGATCGGCGCCCCCTTGGGTCGATTCGGGGGCTTCGGCCAGTCCCAGCGCGCCAGGGTGACCTCTCGCTCGATGGTTCCCTCGGTGTCTTGCCAC
Source organism: Microbacterium sp. PI-1 (assembly GCF_004337555.1). Classification (NCBI taxonomy): domain Bacteria; kingdom Bacillati; phylum Actinomycetota; class Actinomycetes; order Micrococcales; family Microbacteriaceae; genus Microbacterium; species Microbacterium sp. PI-1. Next base: position 13,376 of record NZ_SJYZ01000027.1, read on the forward strand.
TCGCGGACGATCGGCGCATTGACGGTGGGCGCGATCGAGTAGGCGGGGCGCCAGTCCTGCGGCCGGCCACCCTGTGCGACGAACTCCGCCACCAGCTGGTCGGTCTCTTTGTTCATCGCAAATCGTCCGCACACGCTGCGAGAGTAACCCGCGCACGCGCCACCAGGTGCGTCAGCGCGCGTCCGTCGAGGTCAGCGGGACAAAGCTCCTGCTGCCGAGGAGTCTTCCATTATCTCGAAGTCGTCGACTCCTGCAGCTCGCAGATCGCGCAGGAGGGCTCCGATTATGCCGAACTTCCAATGCTGCTCCCCCGGCATGATGGAGAAGCAGTCGTCGCCAGGGCGCCCGAACACCACGAGGCCGTGATACCGCGGCAAGACGATGCCGGGCGGGTTCTCGATCTCCACCGGGAATGTGGAGTACCCCGTGGCGCGCGATTCTTCGAGGACACTCACGAATCGGTCGCTAGCGATCTTCGTTGGGCCAGTCGTCCAGAGGAGATCGCCGAACTTCCGACCCTTGTTCTGGCGGACAAACCGGGGTTCCGTCGGAAGCTCGTCTAGCCGCCCCCATTGGAGCGCGCGAAGCATCTCCGATCTGTCGTCGGGACTCAGCAAGGGCGAGGACTTGACGTTGACCCAGGCGTACCCTCTGCGGGAAGGGGCCTGAATGAGGACCGAGGTCAGCATGTGTAGACGTACAAGCTGACGAGTGACTTCATGTAGGTCAATATCTCGTCTTGGGATGGGCTCGCGGTGGTGGCGAAGAACTGATCCCATTTCGCGTTGTAGTTCGCAGCTTGACTCGAGTGGTTGGTGGACACCCCAGCCTTGGAGCACCACCAGAGCCCGTATCGCGGGTCGTCGATCATCAGGCCCGCTTGCTCGAACGTGGCGCGATACATCTGCGGCAGCTGATGGTGGGCCTGGTAGTCGGGATTGTTCTGCTTGGTGAGGGTGACTAGGTTCTCGCGGAAGTTGGCCGCGGTGAATGGCTTCCCGACCCAGATCGGGATCATCTTCATCTGGTCCGGCATCCCGGCCTGGGTCATCTTGACCCAGAAGTAGCCGTCCTGTGAGAGCGGAATTGGCCCGGTGGGTTTGGTGCAGGCTGTGGGGACGGCGACCGTAGTTGATACCCGAGTTAGCTGGCTTCCTCCTGCAGGGCGCGACGGATCCGGCGGGACGATGACGGTCTGCGCTGAGCTTTCCGCGCCTGGCCGACCCGGGGAGTAGCACACGATGCCGAAGGTGATGGTGACGGTGGCTGCGCTGGCGTTCGAGTTGTTGCCCAGGCCCACGCTGACGGGTGCGATCAGCCCTGGGTAGACGACAGGTGGGGCGACGAAGAAATGGCCATTGTTCAGAGAGAACGAGCCTGCAGCTTGAGCCGGTGTTGCAACGAGGAGAGAGCTGACGGTGATGAGTGCCGCGGCCACCGCAGACAGCATCATTCGCCAGGTTCGGGTCCGTGTTTTCACAAGCTGCCTTTCGGGTTCATGAGTGTGGGCCTGACGCGGCCTTCGTGATGGCGAGGCATCCGTTCCAGACCGATCACAAGGGGATGTTCGAGATGATCGCAACGAGGGCGATGATCGCGCCGGCGGCGAGCAGGTACGGCCCGAAGGGGAGGTCGTGGGTGTCGCGGCCGCGGCTCTTGAGGATCGCCGCGGCGATCGCGTGAGGGAATGCGAGGAGGTAGGCCAGCGCGATCGCCAGGAACGGGAAGTACCAGGTGTGCCAGCCGGTGAGTAGGCCGATACTGAGGGCGAGTTTTACGTCGCCGAATCCGACGTGACCGGCAAGGCCGATGCAGGTCAGCACCACGGCGAGACCCAGGCCGCCGGCGATCGCGGAGATCGCGGCCGCGCCGGCGCCGGCCGTGAGAGCGAGTGCCAGGACTGATCCGGTGAGGATCGCGGCGAGGGTCAGGGTGAGGGAGTCGGGCAGTCTCTTCTCGCGGAGGTCGTGGCGAGCCAGCAGCGTCCCGTAGACGGCGTAGACGGCGATCATCGCCCAACCGCCCACGATGGGGCGCAGATCGGCGCTGAGAGGCGCTGTGAGCGCCGTAGAGGCTACGAAGCCCCCCAGGAGTGCGATCGAGTAGCGCAGCGCCGGGTGCAGTCGCGCTCGCACGCCCTGGGGGGCTTCGTAGGTCGATGTCATGGGGTGTGCTCCACCACGATGACGTGCAGCGGTGCGGTCGGGTCCAGCGCTCTCAGGATCTCGGTGCGGGACTCCTCTGCGGTCAACCCGCCATGACCTGCGCCGATTAGCGGGATGGCCAGGCTTCGGAAGCCGTGCGCGCGTGCTTCCGCTACGGCGTTCACCGTGGAGAGCCGGACGCTCTCGGGCGTCGCCTTCCACATCACCGTCAGCCCCGCGACGTGGATGAGGGCCTTGGCTGTGGGAAGGGCGCCCGCGGATGTGGTGACGGCCTGACCGAGATCGAGCATCCCGTGGCGGGCGAGATCCTGCCACGGTTCGGGGCCGGTCTTGCGCTTGAGTGCCCCGCTGACTCCTCCGGGCATGAGGAGCCAGCGGGGCACGAAGTTACGGTTCCAGGGGTTCACGATCGCGTCGACGGGAATCGTGGTGATGTCCCTGTCGACATGAGCGAGAGTGAGCTCGGTCTGCATGGGTCTCAGCTGGCGATCGCGTGCCGGCGGCGCAGCTGCGCGATGAGAGCCTGGGTCTCGGGCTCGGGCTCGTAGTCCTCGTCGATCGCGGCAAGGCTCTGCTCGAGCTGGGTGATGAGACGCTCGACGCCGGCGAGATCTCCGGCCTGGTGCTCGGCGCGGAGGCCGTCGCGCCAGTAGATCTCGTTGACCGGGTCGACCATGCGCCCGATGGCGGACGCCAAGCGGGCCTGCCGGACCTTCCCGGCGGACAGGCTTCGGGTCGCTGCTTCGTGGGCGACGTCGCCGATCAGCGCGATCATCTCGTTGCGGAGCCGGTCGGCGAACACATAGCGCTTGTCGGGGACACCGCTGATCGGCTGCCCCTTGACCATGTCGAGCGCGGCGAGGAGCCGATCGGTCGACGTGGCGGAGATCTCGTCTCCGACGAGCTCGAGGAAGTCCTGCCAGTCGGAGCGGATGTCCTCGTGCAGGCGGTACTCGCCGGTGGTGATGTAGGGGACGTACCACTCGGCCTCGTCGTTCTGGCCGAGCCAGCGACGGGTCTTGGAGAGCAGGCCGTTGCGGTCGTCGTTCGCCTTCTTGCCGCTGGCGATCTGGCCGGGCCAGAACACGGCGTGTACCTGCTCGGCCGAAGCGTTCGGGGTGACCGAGAGGAAGGCCACGAGCTCGGTGCCGCGGCGCACGGCCGATCGCCACTGTGCTGCGGTGTTCGGGTTGACCGGGGCTTCGCCGCGCGCGCCTCTTACCTCGACGGTGCCGAGCATCTGCAGGTAAGGGCCGCGGTGCAGCGGTGTGATCGACGCCAGTGGCGTCTCGGCGTCGTCGGCCGCGGCCGCGGGGATCGTCTCGCCTTCCTCGCTGACGATGTCGGTCTCGGCCACAACGGGAGTGGGCTCGTCCTCGGCGGGCTCTTCGGCTGCATCGGTCTCGGCGGGGGCGTCGACGTCCTGGTGCAGCTCGGGCTCGAGTGCCTCGTCGTCGGCCGCGGCCGAGGGGATGTCGTCAAGCTCGAGCTCGTCGTCGAGAGCGACGCCGGTTGCTGCACCCTCGGTGGCGACGTCGAACAGGGCGAGGATCTCGTTGTACTCCTTCGCGCCGATCGTCTGCGGGGTGATCGGGATCGCGACGTCGGTGCCGGGGATCTCGAGCTCGGCGCGGCGGTCCTCGGTGAGTGCGAGGTTCCAGCTGCCGGTCAGGTGGCCGGCGCTGACGGCGGCGATGCCCACCCGCGGAAGGCGGGTGACGAGCTCGCTGATGGCATCCCGAGTCGCGTCGTCGGGGTTGTCGCCGAGGATGATGATCTCCGGCGCCCAGGCTTCGGCATAGGCGCCGGTGGTGCGGGCCTGCTCGAGCCCGTCGACGCCGAGCTCGGCAAGGGCCTGCTCCACCTCAGTCGCCTGCCCGCGCAGGTTGCGCAGCAGGGTCTCGGTGTCGCTGACGTGGCGGACGCGGCCGCTGCCAAGCGCGAGGGGCAGCCGGTCGCCGACGCCGACGAGAGTGACCTGCACGTCCTCGGACCAGGTGTTGGCAGCGAGCTCGATCGCGATCGCGGTTAGAACACCGCGGCGCTGCTCGCTGTTCGCACCCACGACGTTGAGAGCGCCGATGCGCTCGAGGTCGACGAAGATGTGGCCGTTGTTGTCGTCGTGGCCGAGCATGACCAGCGCCGGGTACGGGGCGGACGGGACACGGTCGAGGGGCTCGAGGTCGGTGAGGGCGACCATCCACGCCAGCTTGTCTTCGGGGTCGTACTGGGTGAAGGGGGCGGGCAGGTCGGTGGGCTCGTCGAGGTAGACCGCGACCGAGCTTTCGTCCAGGCGCAGCGCGTACAGCGCGGGGAGGCGGTTGCCGGTGTCCTGCGCCCAGACGGCCAGGTGACGCAGCGCGGTGTCGACGGCTTCGGCGCCCTGCGGGTTCTCGACGGCGCGCAGCTCAAGCTCTACGCTGGACACGGTTTCGTCCGGCATCGCGATCCGCTGGCGGGGCTTGCGTTCGCGGCGCTGACGCAGGCGGCGCCAGCCCAGCAGCGTGAGCAGGCCGGCGGCGAGGGTTGCACCGATACCGCCGACTGTGGCGACGTTGAAGTAGTCCTCGATGCCGGTGTCGTCGATCTCGGCCTGGTCGGCGTTGGCTGCCGGTGCCTGCGCCTCCTCGGACGTTGCCGGTGTTTCGGTGGTGGTGAAGCCGAGGCCGGCACCACTGGTGTCCTCGGCCGCGCCGGCTTCGCTCTCCTCGGCTCCGCCGGCTGCGTCGTCTGCCTGCTCGCCCGCTCCCCCGGCGCCGAGATCCGCGCCGGCGGCACCTTCATCGACCTCGGGCGAGGCGCCGGTGTCAGCTGCGCCACCGTCCTCGGGTGCGGGCGCCGGTGCGGGCGGGGTGACGGGGACGGTGTTGGCCGTGGGGATGCTGACTGTCTGCCCCGGGTAGATCCAGTTCGGGTCGGTGATCGTGGTGCCGTCCGGCTGGACGGTGCCCTTCGACGCCTCGAAGATCTCCGGGTAGCGCGCACCGTCACCGAGGGTCTCGGCCGAGATGTCCCAGAGGGTGTCGCCGGACTCGACCGTCCGCTGCTCGTACGAGACTTCGGTGGCGGTCGTCTCGGGGGCTGCTGCGGCCGGGGCCGGGGCGGAGGCCACGATAGCGTCCGCGGGGAGGGTCAGCACCCATCCTTCGTGCAACCAGCCGGACGAATCCAGGGCGCTGCCATCTGCCTGTGTGACTCCGATGTTGAGCGCGGAGATCTCGGTAGCGCGGGCGCGGTCGCCCAGCGTGGACTCCGCGATCCGCGCGAGCGTGTCGGAACCGGTCACGGTGTACTGCGGGCCGGCTGTGACGGGGGCTGCCTGCTCGGCGTCTGGCGTTGCGACCTCAGTCGAGACGACGGAAGCGCTCATCGACACCGAGGGTGTCGTCGGGACTTCGGCAGCGAAGGCGGTGGCGGGTGCGAACAGTGCGATCACCGCGGCGAGCAGACCGCCCATGACCTTCTGCTGCATGCCCAGGCCGGGGATCCGCGGCCGCGGCACACCGCGAAGCTGCGAGGGCAGCTCGGCGAGGAATCCCACCGCGAAGCTTACCCACGCGATCCAGGCCGCGATCGGCATGATCGTTCCGACGAGGAACGATCCGGTGTAGTCGGGCATCGTGAACGCGCTCACGAGCTCGTCCCACGACGGCAGCGGATTGCCGGCGAAGAACACGAGACCCGCGGGGATCCCGATCAGCAGCACGGCGAGCAGGATCAGCGACCCAATGCCCTTTCCGATGCGGTTCATGATGCCTCCGTGGGGTCAGGGGACGATGACGGTCTGCAGCTCGTTGACCTCGAGGTCAGCGGCGCTGTTGGTGGTCAGGTTGATGGTGCCGCCGGGGCCGGCCAGTGAGGTCCACGTCACTGTCCAGTTGGTAGTGGCCGTGACGATGAAGCGGTCGCCGGGCATCCGGCTCGACGTGGTCGTGTATTGATACCCGCAGGTGGGCGACGTCGTCATGCCGTAGCCGACGTTGTACGGGGTGCCCGTGTTGCCACAGGTGGTCGATGAGCCGTCACCCATCTGCCACCGGACGGACGTTGCCTGAGCAGTCGCGGTGATCGTCTGCCCGCCGAGCGTCGCCGTCTCCGAGTAAGGGCCCCAGGTGAGCGGCTGGGGGTTCTCCACCCAGAGCCAGATCGGGACGCCGACGTAACCGCGGCGGTGGCCCCACTCTGGGTTGACTTGGGGCGCCATGCCGATGTCGATGCCTCGCAGAGCGAAGGTGGAGATCAGCCTTTCGGCTGCGGCGCCGGGGGTGAGGACCTGCAGCCCGGGAGGAACAGTCTCGCTCCAGAAGTTGGTCTCCGTGCCCACACCCGGCGATCCCCCCGGTGTGGGGTTGAACATGATGCAACCGTAGTAGCCCGCCTCCTGCGAGTAGCCAGGGGGGCGTGCAGGCCAGACACCGTCCTTCATGAAGACGTAGCACTGGCGATTGTTCGACCAGTACGACGTCGAACCACCACAGTCGATGATCGCGTAGAAGCGCTGGTAGCTTCCGCCGTCAAAGACACGGATCTCGTCCTCAGTCCAACCCAGCTGCAGGAGGCCGGATTGGGAGTTTTCGTAGTAGCAAGTAGGGGCACCAGCGGTCCACCCGTTGCTGTCCGGGTTCGGTGCTGGATCCGAGGGTGCCGCGATCGTGATGTAGCAGACGGTGGTCTGGGGATCGCACCACACGCCATTCGCTGCGCTGGCAGGAGTGGTCATCGCCATGACCGATCCCGCGATCAATGCCATCGCGGCGATGGTGGCAGTAAGTAGTCGTCTCAGCATGCGATCTCCCGAGCCACAGTCAGCAGCTCTCCCCCAGGCTGATCAGGTCGTAGACCAGCCAGGTCTGACGCTCGCTGTCGTAGATCACCTGGTAGTCGAAGGTGGTCCGAGCGTCGGGACGTAGAGCTTCCGACCCATCACTCGCGAACACCTTGTATTCGCTCGCGTCCTGGCAAGCATTGATCGTCACCAGACCGTTCTCGACGTCCTCCCACGGCTGCCCGTAAGCCGAGAGAGTCTCGTACTTGATCGCGCCCTCAGTAGTTGCCGGGCCTTCGACATTGACCTGGTCGACGTTGAGAACCGGGCCCTCCGCGACGTATGCCGCATCCCTTACAGCAACGTCTAGTGCCTTGCCGGTCGCGAGTACTTCGAGAGAGGAGGTATCGGTACCTCCCGCCGCGTTGACTTCTCCGCGTGCGACCAAGTACTCAGTCAGGACGGAATCTGCAGCTGCGATCGCCTCGTCTTCGCTCGCAGGAGGCGGAACTTTCGTGCCGGCGGTAGACGTCGGCGTAGGGGTGTTGCTGGGGCTAGCGGTGGGGTTCGGGTTGCCGGTGCCCGTGCAGGCGGTCAGCGTCAGGGCGGCGGCGATGATGCCGGCGATGGCGATGCGCTTGATGCTCATGGGGGCTCCTATTGGGTGATCAGCTCAGCCGTGGCTGTGGCTTCGACGGGGAAGGCGATGGGGATGAAGACGGGACTGTAGTCGGTCAGGACGGTCACGGTGATCCGGTCGCCTGCGACCGAGACGTTGCCGCCGACTCCTGCTGCGGAGAGGTAGCCGTTGGCCGCGGTGACTGCCCGGTTGGTGTCGATCGCGGTGGTGCCGTCGATGATCGCGGCGCCGCTGACGGCGTTGGCTGCTGCGCGTGAGGCGCCGGCTGCGGTGGAGTAGGCCTGCTGGTTGGCTTGGACCTTCCCTGCGCCGTCGACGACGAGGCCGACGATCAAGAGGAAGCCGACAGTCATGATGACGAAGTAGATCGTCGCGACGCCGCTGTCGTCGCGGAGCTTGTCGCGCAGCTTCTGGATGGTGTTTCTCATCGGCGCTCCCTGTATGCGTCGACGGGCGAGACGGCGGTGCCGTTGAGGTCTCGGGTACCGGGCATCCCGATCATGGCCGCGTCGCTAAGGGCGACCGTGCAGGTAACGCTCGCGCTGACCTGGCCGGTGGTGCCGATGGGGGCGTTCAGACCGGATGCGTCGATGTTGACGCTGAGGGTGGTGCACTCAACGCCAGACTGGTTCATGGAGATCCGCGCCATGTCTTCCGCTGCGGCCTGGGCTTCGACGGCGGAGCGGGCGAGGGATGCTTCGCGCGCGGCAGCTGAGGCGGCGGACTCGACGGCGTTGCCGGCGAGTCCGAGTCGGCCGGCGGCTGCGAGCAGGACGAGCAGCGCGACGAGCGCGGGAGCGAGGATCGCGATCTCGAGACCGGCGGATCCGCGGTCGTCGCGGAGCTTGTCGAGGAAGGTGCGGATGTGACGCATCAGTCGACCCACCTTTCGACGGGTCCGGTCACGGTGACGTCGACGGCCGTGTTGAGGCCCGGGACGAAGCTGGGGGCGGTGCCGGTGACAGTGACGGTCACGGTTTCCGCACCGCGGTCGACGTCGACGGCGGCGCCGCTGATCGGGGTGCCGTTCTGGTTGATGACGGCGAGGCCGGCGGTCGTGCCGTCGCTGCTGCTGGCGTTGTACGAGCGCGCGGCGTTGTAGGCGCTGGTCGCTGCAGCGTGAGCGAGGTTGTTGGCGTGGAGGATGATGCCCAGGTGCAGGAAGAGCGCCAGCAGGAGCAGCAGCACGGGGGCGATGATCGTGTTCTGCAGCGTGGCCGCACCCCGATCACCGGCGAGCGCGTGGAGCATGCGCTGCCGGTGATCGGTGGTGGTGCGATCCATCTGCGAGTGGCCTTTCAGCCCGTGGGGATCTGGCCGGCGTAGGCGTTGATCGCGGCGACGATGATCACCACGACGGCGACTGCGGCGACTGCGATGCCTGCTGTCCAGATGACCTGCTCGAGGGTGATCGAGCCGCGCTCGGGCTCGTTGGTCAGGCGAGCCGCCCGCCCGCGCATGCGGGAGAGGAACTCTTTGCTCAGTGTCGACATGTGGTCCTGTTTCCTTTCACTTGGGGGTTGGGTGGTACTCGGTCTAATAGGTATAGGCCCCGGTTTGGGTGGTTCGCGGACATCGGTGGATTCCAACGTCTCAGAAGAATGCGTCGAGGACGAAGGGTGTTCCGAGGAGAAGCATGAAGAGAACACCTGTGAGCGTCATCGGGATCGTCATCTTGTTGGTCGCCTTGTTCGCCTCCGTTGCTTCGTCGTTCAGCAGTCGGTCGCGGAGGTTCTGCCCCCGTGCCCTGAGTGTCTCATATACCGACGCGCCTTGCTCCCCTGAGAGCCTGATCACCTTGGCAATTTCGCCGAGGTCGGGGACGTTGATTTCCTTGGAGAGCTGCTCGAGCGCGTCCCACGGGGCTACGCCGGCGTAGCGAGCTTCGGTGAGGGTCTGGCGGATCCGCACGAAGGCCCAGTTGCGGCCGACCTGCGCTGCGGACTCGAGGGCTTTCCCGGGAGGGGCGCCGCTGATGCGCTCGGATCCCACGAGCTCCATGTAGACGGCGACGGATCGGGAGAACTCGGTGCGTGCTTCCTGTGCCTGGTCGCGGACGAGGAGGTTGGGCAGGAACCAGCCGCCTAGGGCGAGCGGAAGTCCGAACAGCGCCGGGATGTAGAACGCGGTGATTCCGAGCACCTGGAAGATGAGGCCGAAAGCGATGGGTGCGAGCAGCCCGAGACTTGCGGAGAGCACCTTCTGGTACAGGTACCGGTTGACGCTCATTCCGATCAGTCGCAGGTCGGTGCTCGGGATCTTGAACGAGGGGCTGTCGCTGAATCGTCGGAGCACAGCTGATCCGACGCGGTTCTCGAAGGTAGCCGCGTGGGCGGTGTCCTGGGAGACGCTCGTGGTCCCGATCCGCTCGAGGGCGGCTGAGAGTCGTGGCTGGGTGGGGACGAGCGCTGCGACGACTAGGGCGAAGCCGAGGCCGACGAGGATGCCGGGCAGCACGATCAGGGCGAGGTTCACTTCTCACCAGCTTTCTCAGTGGGGACGAGCAGACGGGGCGCCGGTTCACCGCGGCTGATGCGCCGCATCCAGAGGAGGACGAGGGCGTAGGAGACGAGGTAGACGGCGAACAGGACTTGCCCGATCGGGGTGCCGTAGGGGGCGGAGTACTGCTGAGCGAGGACCAGGAGGATCAGCAGCGCGACGGTGAAGTAGACGACGAAACGGGCTTCGTTTCGAGGCGTGGCCCGGTCGGCTTCGATCTGCCGGCGCATCTTGACCCGCTCGAAGATACTCTTCGCGAGATCCTCGAGCGCGGCTGCGAGACCGGAGCCGCGCAGCTCGGCCTTGCGGAGCAGATGCATCACCAGGACGTCGGCGGTTTCGTCGTTGAGGTCGTCGGCGAACGCCTGCAACGCCGCGGTGGTTGTCCAGCGCGCATTCATGCGGGCGACCAGCTGCGTGACCTGGGGCCTGATGGGTTCGGGGCAGCTGCTCAGCGAGGCAGCGATCGTGCGCTCGAGCCCGGCGCCGGAGACGGTGAGACCGGCAAGGCTGCGGGTCCATGACTCGAGGGCATCGAGCTTGGCGATCGTTGCCTCCTCGGGGCCCTTCTGCAGCAACCAGGGCAGCCCGACCGCGGCCGCGGGGACGGCGAGAACCAGCAGCCACCACCCGGTGATGAGTGCGAAGACGAGGCCGACTGCAGCGCCACCGAGGAGCTGGATCTGCTGCGTCCGCGTCAGCTGGTGGGTTCTCCGTGCTTTCAGCGCCCGGCGGGTGGGCAGGCCCGCCTCGTTGCGGCGGCCGGCGAACCCCAGGATGACGAGGATCGCGCCGGCGACGGCGACGATGAGGCTCAGGGCGAGTGTCGCGTTGGTAGCCATGTCACACTCCGAGGTTGCTGGGGTCGAAGCCGTGGAACTTGAGATCCTCGAGCAGTCGGGGAGACGGCATGTCCGCGGGGATGAGAGTGGTGGTCGACCGGTCGAAGCGGAACACCTGAGAAGCGACGGGCCGGGAGTTGTTCTGCTCCTCGCCCGGCAGAATCTCTGCGATTTCGGTGACGATGCGTCGAGGCTTCCCGGTGGCCGGGTCGATGATCTTGGAGATCTGCACGACGATCTTGATGTTCTGCTCGATCATTCGGTAGGCGTACACCGGGGTCGTGTTGTTGCCGCGGGAGAGCATGAGCGCGGACATGCGGTCGATCGAGTCGTCGGCGCTGGCGGCGTGCAGAGTGGACAGCGAGCCCACACCGGACTGCATGGCTTGCATCATGGCGTAGATCTCGGGCCCGCGGACCTCACCGACGATGAATCGCTGAGTATCCAGCCGCAGCGTGTCGTACACCAGGTCTTCGGGCGTGATCTCGCCGGGTAGGCGACCATCGGCGCCACGCTCCCCCTCCCCCGGCTTCGCCTCGAGGGCTACGACGCGGGGGTGACGGTCCTTGATCTGGTGCAGGTACAGCTCCCGCTCCATCTCGATCGTGACGATCTTCTCATCGGCCGGGATGCAGTCGGCGAGGGCGCGGAGAAGGGTGGTCTTGCCGGCACCGGGGAATCCGCTGGTGACCACCGAGACGCCGGCGATGACGGCGGCACGAAGGAACGCTGCAGCCGGGCGGGTAAGGGTGCCGTGCTCGACGAGCTGGTCGAGGGTGACGTCGACGAGGCGGTGGATACGGATGACGATGGTGGGCCGTGTGGCGACGGGCTCGGCGATCGCCGCCAGGCGGGCACCGCCAGGCAGATCCATGTGCAGGCGCGGGCGCGCGCTGGTGAAGGACCGGCCGCCCTCGCCGGAGCGGGAGGCGAGCATGTTGATCTCGCGCTCGAGCTCGCGGTCGTTCGCGGCGATGGGGTAGCCGTACTTCTCCACTCGCCCGTCCGCGTAAGAGATCCAGACATCGTCGTATCCGTTGATGTGGATGTTCTCGACGCCGGGCTCGTCGACGAGCGGCTGCAGCCGGCCGAGCCGGAACAGCTGATCGAAGACGGCCTGCCGGATGGCGTTCTGCATCGGCGCTTCCCAGCGCTGCTCCCCCGGCCGACGGGTCTGCTCGTCGACGCGGGCACGGACGCGGTCGACGATGTGATCCTGAGCCATCTGCTCGCGCTGCTCGTTGTCGATGTCCATCGACTCGCTGAACACGGCAGCGAGCTCGCGGGAGACCTCGTCGCGGATGATCGCGATCTCGTCCCACGGAAGGTCGCTGCGGGAGTCGAGGGTGGTGTCGAACACGGCGGGTGCCGGCGGCGGTGTGGGCGTGGCGGTGGTCGGTGGGCTGGGCGGAGCGGTCGCTTCCGGTGCCTGCCGCTGCGCGGCGCGAGTGAGGCGTGCAGCGGCGTGCTCGATGTTCGGAAGGCCGGGGGCAGGCTGCTGCGCGGGCCGCGAGGGCTGAGCGAAGAACGGCAGGCTGCTGAGGTCGGCGGGGTCGGGCGTGGAGTCGCTCATGACTGTGCCTCCCAGTTGTCGGCGGTCGAGTAGGTACGGGTGTTGAGCACGTCGCTGTAGCTGTGCAGCAGGGCGCCGATAGCTCGTGCGTAGGCGGTGCGGTCGCCGCGCGCCGTGGGGGCTCCGAGGGCGTAGATCGCAGCTCCTCGGGGATCCCACGGGATGGTGCCGAGGAGGTTGATGCCGATCTGCTTGGTGACCTCCTTGACCGGCCAGGTCTCCTGTGTGGTCGCGCGTTCGACGAGGGCGAGGTCCACATATCCGCTGTGGCCGATGTCGTTGAGGGCTGTCATCAGCCACTCCGGGACAGGGTTGTGGTTGTCGTCGAGGGAGCGCCAGTGGGAGAGGATGCTGGCCACGGCGGGGAGCGTGCGGTCGGAGAACAGGGTGATGCTGTCGGCTTCGCGGATCAGCGGAAGGCGGGCGTCGTTGGTGTGGAGGCGCCCGCCGTCGATGAGGATGTCGTAGCCGGCGGCTTCGTAGGGGCGCAGCGCGTCGACGAGCGATCGCCAGAAGTGCGCTCCGGCTCCGGCGGCGCCTTGGAGGCTCTTGAACCCGGGGATCAGCACCTTGTTCTCGCTGATCTCGACGGTCTGCTCCCACAGCTTGTCCGGCGTGAGAGCGCCGTACTGGTCGGCGACGGCAGCTTCGGTGAGACCGGTGCTGTGGTACACCTGGCCGCGCAGTGCACCCGGGATGATGCTGCTGGTCTTGCTGGTGTCCGCCTCGACGAGGATGGCGGGTTTGGGCCAGTTGAGAGCGAGCGCGCAGGCAGCAGCGGTCACGCCTGGGGCGCCGGCTGTGCTGGCAAGGAAGATGATCGCCATGCGGGTTACTCCCCCGTCGAGTCGATGATCAGCGCGACGCGGCCGGTGGCGGCGCGTGCGGCGATGTCAGGCGCTTCCCGGTCAGGCACGATGAGGTCGACAACCCACACCTGGGTCTCGGCGACGTAGGTCGCGGTGAAGACCGTGGCGTCGAAGCTCTGCGGGGTTTCGACGGGCGGGTCGCCCTGGGTGACCGGGGTCTCCACGATGCGGACGTTATCACCGGCGGCGAGCTGGTATCCGGGCATCTGCGCCTGGGTGAGCGTCACTCCGACGATGGATGATCCCTCAGGGACGGGGAGGGTGTCGCCGGTGTTGGCGGACGTGATGAGCGTGCCGGCGGGAAGGTCGACCAGCGCGGTCGTGCCGACGATGTCTGCAGCGTCGGCCGCGGTGATCGCGTCGACCTGCTGCCCGCCAGCGAGCTGGATGGTGGTGAGGTCCTCGGTGGTGATGGTCTCGCCGCGGGCGATGTCGGTGTCGGTCGCCATCACGCTGACGGTGCGGGTGAGGTTCGTGGTGACCCACCAGACTCCGACGCCGCCGAGTAGAGCCAGGGCGACGCCGAGAGCGATGAGAACAGGCCGGCGCCGTGACTGGGTGGGTCGCAGAACTGCGGCCTGTCGGGCGGTGGGCTGTTCGGTCGTCTCAGTGTCCTTCTGGGTTCGCTTGGACTTGCGGTCGGTGGTGGTGGTCATGGTTCTCAGCTCTCGTTGATGGGCGGAAGGAATGCCTCGTAGGCGGTGATGATGAGGAGATTGCGGGAAGGTGCCTTGAGCTCGGCGGTGATGGAGTCCAAGACCTTGCGGTTAGTGGGGCTCACCCGCACGGTGTGCTTGATGCGGGGTTCTCCTGAGCTCACCGGCGCGGGTCGGCTGGGTCGGGCGAACAGGGATGCTCGCTCCTGCGGTTCCTCGGCGGCGTCACCGGAGGTCGCCTTCTCGATGAGCTCGGGCAGCTGGTGGTAGGTCGCCTCGAGCGCGTCGAGGAGCACCGTCTGGTGGCTCTTGCGGGTCTTCGTCATGTAGGCCTGCAGCCGGTCGTTGAGCGAGGTGGGCAGGTGTACGGGAACGCCCTTGCTGGCCGTTTCGCGGGACTCCCCCGCTGCGGCATCGGAGTCCCCCGGCGTCGAGTCGGCGACAGGCTGCGTTTCGCGCTTTCGCGGCGCCGGCGCCTTCGGCTCGCTCGAGACAGCAGCTGCGGGAGCGGTGGCCTGCTCGGGGGCTTCGTTGCCCTGTGCCGTGTCGTCGAGCTCTGCGGTGTCGGCTGCCGGCGTCGGCGCAGGCGTCTTGCGGGTGAGCTTGGTGAGATCCTGACGAGCCATGATCAAGCGCCCTTCTTCTGGTTGGCCCACAGCGACGTCAGCTCGAAGGCGACGCTGCTGTAATCGAAGATCGCGGCCTGGTTGGCTCGCGTATCGGTGTACTGCGTGACGACTTTCCCGTCGAAGGGCGCGTCCTCGACGCTGGCCGACAGACGGATGTGGTTCTTGAACCGGGGCAGGCCGGTGACGCCGTCGATGAACTCCCCACGGTCGAGCAGCTCTTCCCAGTCCTCGAGGCGCCGGCCCCCACGGCGCCGGTCGATTTTGTTCAGCAGGAGCCGGTAGTCAAGGCCAGCCGGTAGGACGTGTTCGACGAGGGTGTCGGTGACAGACTCGATCGCCATGGTCGCGGCCTCGAGCGGCAGCACGACGAAATCAGAGACGCGCAGGACGGCGGAGAGAACACCGGTGTTCTCGTGACTGCCGGGGGTGTCGATCAGGACGACGTCGTAGTCGTCAAGGTTGCGCAGTCCGATGATGTTGTCGGGGTCGACGTCTGCGGCGAAGTCGAAGGGAAGGTTGTCCCCCGCTCGCTCCGCCCATCGCGCAGCTGACTGCTGCGGATCGACGTCGACGACGATGACGTTGTTTGCGCGGGCGAGTGCCGCTGCGAGGTTCATGGCGGTGGTGGTCTTGCCGACCCCGCCCTTCTGACCGACGACGGCGATGATCCTCACGAGAGGCCTCCGACGCGGGAGTGTGCATCCGCTGTAGCGGCGCTATGCGGACGGGAGCTATGCGCAGGGGCTGCGCGATGCGTGTGCAACATCAGCGGGTACATGGGCGCAAGTATAGCGTGACATTCACGCCAATATGCAACAACTAATGCGCATGTCGTCCGCACTAATTCCGCTATAACGTGCACAGGTGTGGTGATCGACCGGCGCGCTACTAGCACAAGAACAGCGCTACGCATCCGCCAATCAAGCGCATGAGACTGCGCACAGCACGCGCTGATAATGCGAAGGGGTAGCGCACGACGTTGCACTCGTATAGGCGCAAGAGTTGCGCAGATATAGCGGAAGTACGGCCATGTACTAGCGCAGCGGGAGCGCAATACCAGCGGAGATATCGCGAGCATGCGGCGACGGATATTGCACGGAGTATTGCGCCGGTTATTGCATGCTTCGAGCACGAGCCTTGCGGCCGGTGCATCGAGCTTATCGCCAGAGTGGAGCGGGGTGCATGCTGCGGGTGTGGCGTGGGTGAAGCGTCGGGCCGCTACGAGTGCCCGGCCCGAGCGGGGTGAGTGCGATGCGACGGGGATCATCAGGATCGAATGCACCCTGAGAGCCGCTGTAGCGCCCGCTGAGAGGATTTTGACCATGGATCCGAGTCTCTGGTGCCGTAAATGGGCGACAGAGCCCCTGGGGGCCATCCAGGGGCTCTGTCAGTTCGGGGAGTCTGAGGGTGGCGTTGCGTAGCTAAGGCGAGTGGCGCTCAGCTACGGCGGGGTGCGTAGGAGACCTTTGCCTCGAGGTCACCGGAGACGGCCCGCATGAGCTTCGTGCGGATGCGGCAGACGCGACGGTTGAGGGTCTCGCGGGAGACGCCCAGCTCGTCGGCTGCGGCATCCCGGGCCGCACCGGGGTCGCCCTCTGCGAGTTCGATGCGCGCGAGAAGCTGGACCTCGTCGCGGCGCAGCACGTTCGCGTCGATCGCCCAGGTGAGGATCGTGACCAGATCGCGGAAGACGTCGTCGGTCTCGTCGGCGCCGGCGATCTTCTCGAGGACCTCGTCCTCGACGGCGAGTGCGTCGACGCTCGCCTCGCTGCCATAGGCGCGTCCCAGCGCCTTGATCGTCTCGAGCCGGATGTTGCCGGAGACCGAGCTGACGCGGTTCAGCGGGTAGGTGTGTATGACTTCCCAGAGCACGCCGATCGTCGCGGTGCGTGCATCGGCGGGGGAGTGGTGCCACATCGACCGCATGGCCGAAACGCTCGAGGGGAGTCGCAGTGCCAGAGGCATGAACGACTTGAGGAGCACTCTGCCGGCGAAGGTGTCGCCGGCGTGCTCGAGGCGGAGCAGGGCGATGAGGACGGCGTCTCGCTCGTCGTTCATCTGGGGGTGGCGGATGAGGGCAACGGCCTCGTCGCCGGTGAGCTCGCCGAGCTCCCCGAAGTGGTGGGTGGTGTGCGAGTGGATGGCGTTCCACTCGTCGAACAGCTGATCGGCAAGAGGTGAAGTCTTCGCCCAAGCAGTCATGAGAAATGGCCCTTCGTCGTGACGTCGGTTGACGAAGGGCCACGTTCCTCAGCACCCCTGGTTCAGATCCTGGAAAACCGTGCGGGGCCGTGGGCGCCTCTCAGGACGACCCGTGTGCGGCCTCCTGTTCCAGGTCTGGAAAAGCCGGTAAAACACCAGGCCACAAGCATTTCCTTGCCTTGCTGTACGTCCGCAATATCCGCGCAAGAATTCTTCGTCCTGCGATGTCCGCGAAGGGCCCGAAGTCGGGCCTATACCCATATGCCACCCCGATCTGGGTGGAGGACACAGGGTCTTCGGAAGGGACAAGACGTGAGCGAGAGCAGCACCGCGGACGACGCGATGTGGGAAGGGTTCAAGCCGGATGCGGCACGCGCCATCCGCGCTCGGCAGGGCTTCGAGGAGGCGGTGGCGGGGACGCTTGATCGTCCCTTCGACCCGTCTACCCACGGCCGCGTGATCGCTGCTGTCGAGGAGTTGCGTGATGCCGTGCCCGCAGCGTTGCGGGTTGCGCAGCTGCAGCCGAGAGGGGGTGCGTGATGGTTCGTGAGAAGCGTGAGAAGACGCCGAAGGAGGCGAAGCAGAAGCGGGTTCCCGAGGCCAAGGGCAGCAGCTGGACGCATGGCCGGCAGATGGGTGGTCGAGTGCTGACGGCTGCGCTATTCGTGGCGATCGCCTGCGGCCCGGTGGCGCTGTTCGCTGCAGCGACCCGCCCTCCTGCCGTGGTGGCCGCGTCGACGCAGGCGCAGGTCGCCGGGCTCGATGCACAGCAGCAGGCTGCCGGCGACTACGCGCTCGGCTTCGTGGGCTCTTGGCTCGGCGCGACGAAGAGCGAGCCGGGCGACCTGGGAACCTACGTCGACCTCGGATCACTGCGGCAGATGTCGGACCAGCCGTGGGAGTACCGCGACCTCGGTATCGCATCCATCACCCCCGTCGAGGGGACGAGCTTCGTCAACGTCGTCGTCGCCGCCAACGTCAAGGAGCTCGCCGTGAGCGACTCGTCGGACGGGAGCACCACGGCGTGGCCACGTCGCTACTACCAGGTTGCGATCGCGGTCGGCAGCGACGCTCTGCGGGCTGTGGGGCTGCCGGCGCAGGTCGCCGCTCCTCTGCAGGGGTCCACGACTGCTCTGGTCTACAACCAGTCGATCAGCTCGTCGGATCCCGCGGCGGAGACGGTGAGCGCGTTCCTTGGGGCGTACCTGGCAGGATCCGGGGATCTCTCCCGTTACAGCGCACCTGGTACGGACTTCACGGCCGTCACGCCGGCGCCCTACGTCAACGTAAGCGTCGAGGAGCTCCGCTCAGACGTGATGCCCGAGGACGTTCCCTCCGATGGGTCGACCGTGAAGGTGCTCGCCACCACGACCCTGATGAGTCCCCTCGAGCAGCAGCTGACGTCGACGTACTCGCTCACCCTCACCGCGCGCGCCTCCCGCTGGGAAGTCAGCGCCATTGATCTTGCACCGCAAGCGGCCTCCGAGAGGTCGGCCACACCCACCCCCACGCCGACGCCTACCGGCTCCGGCAAGTAACGAAAGGAAAGCCCCCTCATGGGATTCTTCGACTGGATCAACGGGATCGTCGCTGACGGCACGACCGCCTTCCGAGGCCTCGTCGTCCTGGTGGCCGCGATCGTGTTCTTCGTCGTCGCCGCCAAGGTGAAGTTCGCCGTGGCGACGACGATCATCACCGGCCTGCTGTGCGGGTTCGCGATGTTCCTCGCTCTCGGCGGCGGCGAATGGGTCATGACCCTCATCCAGGGTGAGACCGTCAACGCCCTGGGTACAACCGTTCACCAGATCGCAGCGCCGGATGTGCTGGTGCTCGACGAGAGCATCACCGCGACCGGCGACGCGGTCTATCGGCTGAGCGCTTAAGGGGCAGCTGTGGCCGAGCACGACGAAGAGAGAGAGGTTGCGCGGTTCTACACGCGCAGCCGCCGGTTCCCGAAGTTCATCGGCCGTCTCCACGACGGCACGAAGATCCCCGGGGGCCCCTACACGCTGACCCAGGGAGTGGTCCTCGCGATCGTCCTGGTCGGCGCGCTTCTGACGCAGCGAGTGTGGGGGACTGGCTCTCCGATCGTCGACATCCCCCTCGCTGCCGCCGTGTCCTGGGCTGCAGCATGGGGAGCCGGACGGATCCCCGCCACGCGCCGGAACATGCTCAGCGTGATCAGCAGCGGCCTCGCCGCGATGACACGCCCCGCTGCGGGCCGGTACCGCGGGACCACCATGCGGGTCCGCCCACCGCACTTCGCGGGAGGCAAGACCACGATCGCCGAGCCTGTCACGGCCACGCTCGCCCTCAACGAGGACATCACCACAGCACCCGAACCGGCAGCACCCGTTGCGGCGCAGCCGGTGACCCCGCAGCGTTCGACGCCGCTGCCCGCCCGTACACCCGCGCATGCGGTCAGCGGCGTCGAACGGCTGCTGCAACAGGCCCGAGGAGGGGATGGGCGATGACCGAGACCTCACCCGCTCCCCTCACCGAACCGACCGACTGAAAGACGAGACGACGATGCAGATTCCCGCGACAGCCATGACAGCCAACCTCATGTGGACGCGCTCGGGCGTGGTCTGGGCGACGTGGCGGCTGCAGCCGCTTCCCTACGCCTACGGCACCGCCGCGACCAAGCAGCTCGTCAAGGCCCACCACCAGGCCCTCTTCCAGGCCCACCGCGGCGAGGGGCTCCTGCTCGGCCTGTGCGCGGATCTGGACCCTGTCGCCATCGTCGAGCGCATGCTGGACGGTGTTCGCATCGACGAGTGCCCCGACTGGGCGCGAGAGGTTGAGCTGACCCTGGACGCGCTCGAGCAGATCCCGCTCGGAACACGCGCGTTCTGGTTCTCCGTACCACTGGCGGCAGGATCCGTGAAGGCTCGTGCGATGTCCGCACTGCGGGCAGCGGACACCAAGCTGCGCGACAGCCTCGCGCTGCCCCGACAGCTGCCGTCCGACGCCGAGATCGCAGCAGTGGCTCAGATGGCGAAGGAGATCGAGGTCCGCATCCCCTCGGCTTTCCAGCCGACTCGCGCAACCCCGGCCGAGCAGATCTGGATCGCGCTGCACTCACAGCAGCGCGGCCTCGCCGTCGACACCGCCGCACCGGTCCCGCCGGCACAGGGAGCTGACGACGACGGCTTCACCGCCGATGACCTCGCACATTTCCAGATGCCATCCTCGATGCCCAACCCCTGGATCGACGAGGGCGGGCAGAGCGACATCAACCCGAAGTCCGGGCAGCAGTTCCTCCCGTTCAAGCGCCGCTACGTCAAGGTGCACAGCCCCTACGCCGACGAGGCGTCCTCCTACCAGGTGATCCAGGCGCTCGTGGGAGCGCCCAAGGCCGGCTGGGTCTCTCCCGGGGTGGAGTGGATCTCGCACGTCGACCAGCTCCCCCTCGACGTCGACTGGGCCGTGCGGCTGACCGTCACCGGCGCCGACGAGGTCAAGCGCCGCAACAAGAAGGCCGAATCCGCGCTCGAGGAGCAGTACAAGCACCAGGAGGGAACCGCCACCATCACCGGCGGCGGCAACGACCTGGGCGAGATCGCGGAGACCCTCGCGGCGTACCACGCCTCGCTCAACCGCTCGGACAAGGAGGTCGAGGTACAAGCGACGATCCTGCTCGCAGTCGGCGCCGACAGCGCCGACCTCGCCAAGGCGAAGGCCCGGTTCGTCGCCGACGAGTACAAGCGCGCAGACTTCCTCCTCGAGGCTCCGCTGGGAGGTCAGGAAGAGCTCTGGTGGGCGATGCTCCCCGGCACCGCCACCGGCCGCATCGTCCGCGAGCTCACCCAGATCACCACCGGCCGCGAATTCGCCACCAGCGTCCCCCTGGTCAGCAACGAGCTCGGCGACGAGAAGGGCGCCCGATTCGGCGAGAACATCTCGACGGCACGGCACACCCCGATCCTCCGAGACGCAGACGGCAGCATTCAGGCAGACACCAGCGCCAGCTTCGGCGTCGTGGCAGAGCTCGGCGCCGGCAAGAGCGTGCTCCTCAAGTGCGACATGGGCGACACCGTCGACCGCAACGGCCGCGTCGTCGCGATCGACCGCACCGAATCCAAGGAGTACGCGACCTTCGCGCAGAGCCTGCGCCCCGACACCACCACGATCGTCGACCTGATGGCCCCGGAGTACTCGCTGGACCCGCTGCGCGTCTTCGGGCCCCGTGTGGGTGCGCGCATGGTGCAGAGCCTCTTCGCGGTCATGCTCGGCATCCGCGCCCGCGACTCCCGCGGTGTCGCTCTGTCCCGGCTGCTCGAGCCGGAGTACGTCGCCGCCCACGACATCACCAGCCTCGGCCGGCTGACCGCGCACCTCAAGAGCATCACGTCCCCCGAGAGCGACGAGCTCGGCGGGCTCATCAACCTGGTTGCCTCCAAGGACATCGGCGAAGTGCTCTTCGACGACGGGCTGCCCGCCGTCAACCTGGACTCCCGCGCGATCGTGTTCCTCACCCACGGGCTGTCGCTGCCTGACAAGACCGAGCTCGAGCACGCGCACCTGTTCGACGAGATGCCCCTGGAAAAGATCTACGGCCGCGCCATGTACGCGATGCTCATGGGGATCTCGCGCGAGGTCTGCTTCATGAACCCGCGCGAGCTCGCCGGCGCCTACTTCGACGAGACACACCACATCACTCAGTCACCCGAGGGTGAGCGAGACCTGCGCATCGGGATCCGCGACGGACGCAAGCACCGCGCCTACTTCGCCCTCGGCTCTCACGACCCCGCCGACTTCGGAGAGACGCAGACCCGCGGTCTCCTCAAGACCCGCTACGTCATGCGACAGACCGACAAGGATCTCGCCCGTCGTGCGATCGAGTGGCTGACTGGCGAGCCCGCCGACGCAACCATGGTGAAGGTCGTCACCGAGGATCTCTCGCCACTGGGCCCGGATGGAAAGGTCGCCGCCGACCGGCGCGGCGAGGGCCTCGTGCGTGACCAGCGCGGCCGGATCGGGAAGTTCCGCAAGACTCTCCCCGAGCGTCCCGACCGCCGCGAAGCCGTACTGTCCACGCCGTCCTTGGTGGCACCATGATCACCTTCTACCGGCATACCTTCGCAACCCTCGGCGGCGCGTTCTGGCGCGTCCGTTTCTGGGCACACGAGCACCCTTGGTGGACCCGCATCCTCGCCGTCGTCTTCGTCGACGTGTTCCTGATCCTGTTCGGCAACACGTACTGGGCCTATGCCGCAGACGGCGCCGGCGCGGCACCGTTCCTGCTCGGCGGCGACATCACCGACAGCGGGGGAGTACCGCTGTCCTCCTACACGGTTCTCCCCCTCGATCGCGGCGACATCTTCAACTGGGGCAAGGCCTTCATCGCCGCATGGCTGGACCCGATCTGGACCGGGCACCTGGGCTTGGTGTCGTGGATGATCTGGTTCTGCAACTGGCTGCTGTCCTTCGAGTGGGTCGGAGTGATCGCGGCTCCCTTCGGGGCACTGGCCGACGTCGTCGAGGGGTTCCTGGGCGAGATCAACTGGATCCCGTTCGCACTGATGATCGCGGGCGGCATCGCCGGCATCGCGATCATGCTCGGCCGACACTCCACCGGGTGGGCAGAGATCGTGATCTCCGCGACGTGCGCCGTCCTCGCCACCGGCCTCCTCGCCAACCCCGTCGCCAGCCTCACCGCCGCCGGCGGCGCCCTCGACACGGCGCAGGACTACGGCGGGCAGATCGCCGCGGCCGTCGTCAGCGACGACATCAACAACACCACCCTCGACTCCGAGAACATGCTCAGCGCGGCAGTGTCCTCTCAGCTGGTCGACATCTTCGTGAAGATCCCCGCCCAGACGATCGCCTTCGGCCACGCCCTCGAGGGAGCCTGCGCCAGCACGTTCACCGAGACGATGACCAGTTCCGCGCCCATCAACACCGGTGGCAACGAGGTCCGCGACGCCGTCGGCGCCTGCGACGAGGCCGCGAAGACGTACAACCAGAACCCCAACTTCGGCCAGGTGGCCACCGCGGTCACGATGACTCCCGGCGCCCTGGCGCTGTTCCTCCTGCCGATGGCATTCGGGGTGCTGTTCCTGGTGACGGTGATCGGCTTCCTCATCGCAGCCCTCAAGACGATGTGGAACGTCTACATCGGCATCCTCCCGATCAACCGCTACCCGCTGTGGAAGTCCCTCGCGGACACCTTCATGGGGCTGGTGGCGATCGTCTTCATGGCCGTGGTGATGGCTGCCGTGCTCAAGCTGACCGTCGCCATCATCACCGGTCTGAGCGGACTCGGGATCCCGGTCGTCGCGCAGATGGGATTCGCGACGCTGGTGATGTGCGTGCTGGTCTTCATGCTCGTCCGCGCGAAGCGAATGGCGAAGAAAGCCGGGCGGTCGATGGCCGAGCAGCTGTCAAAGTTCGGCATGGGCAAGGGTGGCGCCGCCGAACGGGACGGCGTCAAGGCCGTCGCAGCGATGAGTGCGGTGTCGACCGTCGCGGCCGCGGCGCTGCGCCGCCCCGACCGGAACATCGACGCCCGCTCGATCAACTTCGGCCCTGCCGCGGCGCAGGACATCGGCACAATGACCGCCACGCGCGCTCCTGCGCCCTCCACGCCGCCCGTGGCGCCCCCCGGAGGCTCCTCTGGCCGCGCGGCGCTGCCGCCGTCTCAGCGCGGCCCTGGTGGGGCAGGAGCGGCAGGGGCTGCAGCTACGGCCTCCAAGACCGCAGATCTCATCTTCACTAGTGCGCGCATTGCCAAGGGCGCGGCCGCCGGCGGCGTCGCAGGAGCTGCCGGCGCAGCCGCGATCGAGGTCGGAGGCCGGGTGGCGCAGAAGAGCGCCGGCAAAGCGATCACGGCCGGTGCCTCCGCAGTACAGGGCGGATCTCACCGGGCAGCCGAGGAGCCCCGGACGACGTCGACGAAGGTTGTACCGCTGGTGGTGGAGCCCACCCCGCCGACGCGAACCCCGCGGACGCCGGACGCGCCCCGCCGGATCGTCGTGGATTCGACTGGCATGGGACACATCGAGCGTCGTCCGGTCGGGGGAGTCGTCGACATCTCCTCACTCGCGGCACGCGGAGCTCGTTCGCCGCGCAGCGCCGAGCTGCGCAGCCGGCTCGCCATCACCCGGGGGTGAGCTGACGGATGTCCACCACCCTCGAGCGGCCCGCCGCGCCCAGTGACTTGCCTGGCGTCGACGCGGAGGGCGAGCCCCGCGGTTCGCGCAAGGTCATCCTGTGGGTTGTCGCCTTGATCCTCGTGCCCGTGGTGCTCTTCGGCGGCTACACCATGTTCATCATGGTGCTGCTGGGCAGCAGCATGGGTTCCGGATCTGGCGAATGCACCACCACGGGAACATCGCCGACGAGCTCGCTCGAGGTAGAGACCACCGGAGGCTCCAAGCGCACCCTCGGACCCACTGAGCTCAACCACGCCGCAACCATCCTCTCGATCGCGCGTTCCCTCGGCGTCTCGGTCAAGGGCCAGCAGATCGCGATCATGACCGCGCTGCAGGAGTCGGGGCTGAAGATGTACGCCAACTCGAGCGTGCCGGCATCACTGGACTACCCACACGATGCAGTTGGCAGCGACCACGACTCCGTCAACTTCTTCCAGCAGCGCGTCTCCGGGTGGGGAACCGTTGCAGAGCTCATGGACCCGACCTACGCCACCAAGGCGTTCTTCGGTGGCCCCGAGGGCCCCAACCAGGGCTCACCGCGCGGCCTGCTGGACGTTCCTGGGTGGGAGAGCATGCCGCTCGGCAAGGCCGCGCAGACCGTGCAGGTCTCGGCCTACCCCGATGCCTATGACAAGTGGGAGACGGCCGCACAGCAGATCATCACCGCGGTCGGAGGCTCGGTCAGCTGCGAGGGCGGCACCGTCGTCGGACAGGCTGCCTACCCGATGGATCCCGGCTACCAGATGACGTCCGGCTACGGCCCCCGTGAGGTCACGGTGCCGGGCGCCTCGAGCTGGCACGCCGGCATCGACCTGCAGCAGTGGCCCGGGCCGTGCGGCGACCCCGTCTACGCGGTCCTGCCTGGCACGGTCACGCTGAGCAGCACGTTGTGGCTGTCGATCCGGCACCCAGACGGGTTCACTGTGAGCTACCTCCACATGTACAAGAGCGAGCGCCTGGTCGACGTCGGCGACGAAGTCACCGCCGGCCAGCAGATCGGCGTCACCGGCAACGTCCCACCGAGCGGTGGCTGCCACTTGCATCTGGCTGTCAGCACCACGGGCAACACCAACCCCGCGGTCGCGCAGCTGACCACGGCCGGCTCTCTCGGTGCGCCGGCAATGTACGCAGACTTCGTGAACCCCGAGGAGTTCCTGCGGCTTTACGGCATCGAGGTCTGCCCCGCAGACGGGACGTGCCGGCGGCTCTGACCCCCCTGGAAACAGCGGGAATGCGGGCCGGAAAGCACACGCGGCCGCAACGCCGACAGGTATGGTGAGGGAACCCGACGCCCCTAGAAACCGGGGCAACTCATCATTTCCAGTCTGCGATTCGTGCCAACAAGAGACGTCAACGCCGCCGAAGAACCCCCGCGCCCCGCTGGCCGAGCATCGGCCACTGGGTATCGCTCGTTCTCGTACTTCATCCCCACCGCGCTGCACACGCGGCTCAAAGCCGCGTGGTGGGCGACGCGGGACGAGGCTGAGGGCGCTCCCTCTCTGGCGGGCCTCGTCGAGGTCGCCTTTGCGCGCGAGGCATGTCGCCTCGAGGAGACCTTCAACGGTGGCGAGCCCTTCCCGTCATCCCCGGCTCGCGCGCAAGGGGTGAACCCTCGGGGTGCCACCGGGTACGCCCATCAGGCGTACTACCTTCCCGTCGATCTACACGCCCGGCTCAAGGCCGCGTGGTGGGCGACGCGGGACGAGGCTGAGGGCGCTCCCTCTCTGGCGGGGTTGGTCGCGGCATCCTTCGAGCGTGAAGCGGATCGGCTCGAGCATCTCTACAACGAAGGAGCGCCCTTCCCGCCGGCGCCGGCGCGAGCTCGAGGGATCAGTCGTGCTGCAGCGCAGCGGCAAGGGGACTGGCTACGCGGTGAATGGGAGCGGCGCCGGGAGATTCAAGCGCAGCGCTCGAGCACGCCATCCGACGTCGACGAGTGATCCACGCTGCCCGCTGAGGCAACGATGACGCCGATCTCGGCGTGTGCGTGGCGATGTTCCGCTGATATGCGCCGCGATATTGCGCCATAACTGCGCGACCTCGACGTCTGGAAATAGCTACAGGGGGGAGGGGTTCAGCCCGTGCCGACAACCGTGCCTGCGGCAGAACGCCGTTCGGGCTGATCCTATCACCCGTGTCAAGCGGGGGGCATGCGCGATGGTTGCGTGGGTATTTGTCCGATCTCACGAAAAGTGTCGGAGTCTCACGAAGGCTGTCGGAGAGTCTCACGAAAGTGTCGGAGTCTCACTAGACGTGTCGGAAGAGCGGCGTGTCGACCAGCCTCGTTGGGTGCCGGACATA